>NZ_DBNGPQ010000168.1:0-19143 GCF_057122925.1 Umezawaea sp.
ACTCGGGGGATTTGCCCCTTGAAATTGTCGGGCAAGGGCTTCCCACCTGCCCTTTCAAGCCCGACAAAGGGGCAAATCGAGGGGTCCCGAGTCACACCGGCCACACCACGACGTGCGCGACCAGACCGCCCTTCACGAACCTCCCGAACCTCACAAAAGCCACAAACCTCACAAGCCCCACCAACCCCGCAGAACCAGCCCCGCCCGAGAAGCGCCGGCCAAAACCGGACACGCCCTGCCGATCTCCCCACCAGGGTGCGACCGGCAAGGCAAACTGTTCCGGTAATGGACCTTGTGTTGCGAGGAGAGTGACGTGTACCGGGTGTTCGAGGCCCTCGACGAACTGGTCACGATCGTCGAGGAAGCGCGTGGAGTGCCGATGACCTCCGGGTGCGTCGTGCCGCGTGGCGACGTCCTCGAACTCCTCGACGACGTTCGTGACGCCATCCCCGCCGAGCTGGACGACGCGCAGGACGTGCTCGACCACAAGGACGAGCTGGTCGGCAAGGCCGCGCACGAGGCCGAGACGGGTGTCAGCAAGGCGCGGTCCGAGGCCGAGCGGATGCTGTCCGAGGCGCACGCGGAGGCCGAGCGGATGCTCGCGGAGGCGCGCGCCCGTGCCGAGCGCATGGTGGGCGAGGCCGAGAACCAGGCCGAGCGCACCGTGGCGGCCGGTCGGCAGGAGTACGAGGACCTGGTGGGGCGCGCGCACGCCGAGGCCGACCGGATGGTGCAGGCCGGGCGGGCCAGCTACGAGCGGGCGGTGGAGGAGGGTCGGGCCGAGCAGGTTCGGCTGGTCGACCAGACCGAGGTCGTGGCGGCGGCGCACGCCGAGTCGGCCAGGGTGCTCGACGCGGCCCAGTCGGAGGCCATCAGGCTGCGCAGCGAGTGCGACGCGTACGTCGACGGCAAGCTCGCCGACTTCGAGGACCTGCTGGCGCACACGCTGCGCAGCGTCGGCAAGGGGCGCTCGCACCTGCGGGGTCCGGCCGTCGCCAGCGTGTCGGCACCGTTCGACTACCACGACTGAACGCAACGTTCACCTGCGGATTTCGCCCACGGCCCACTCGTCGCGTACCCTGGAGCGGCTGGCCGTGGTAGGTCCCCCGACAGCGAAACCAACACATCATGTCTGAGCATCGTCACGCCTCCGCGCGTTCCACAGCAACCGGGCCCTGGGTAATCGACACCAGGGACATCGGTCGTAGAGCGGGCTCCAGCCGCGCTTACCAGCGGTCGGTGCCCGCGGCAGGTCTTGGCCTGCTCGACGTGATCGCGGTTCCGGATGGCGGGGCGGTGGAGCTCGACTTGTTGGCGGAGTCGGTCGTGGAAGGCGTGCTGATTTCCGGCACGGCGATCACGGACGTGGCGGGGGAGTGCTCGCGCTGCCTCGACCCGATCGCCGACCACGTCGAGATCAAGCTGATGGAGTTGTTCGCGTACCCGGACAGCACCACGGATGAGACCACTGATGAGGACGAGGTCAGCCGGATCTCCGATGATCTGATCGACCTCGAACCTGTGGTGCGGGATGCCGTCGTGCTCGCGCTGCCGCAGGTGCCGCTGTGTTCGCCGGACTGCCTCGGGCTGTGCGTCGACTGCGGTGGCAAGCTGGCGGAGCTTGGGCCCGACCACGGGCATGAGACGATGGATCCCCGTTGGGCCGCGTTGCAAGAGCGGTTCGGCGGGAATCGTGATAACTCGGAGGAGAACTAGTCGTGGCCGTCCCGAAGCGGAAGATGTCGCGCTCGAACACGCGCTCGCGCCGCGCCCAGTGGAAGACCAGTGCCGTGCACTTGGTGGCGTGCTCGAACAAGGCGTGCCGCGCTCCCAAGCCCCAGCACATCGCCTGCCCGACCTGCGGCCAGTACGACGGCCGCCAGGTTGTTCAGCCGGCCTGAGTCTCCTGGCGAAGGTAGCGGCGAACCGTGGGGGGTAGGTCGTCGCGTGATCGGTCCGCCGATCGCGCCCCGTTGCTCGAAGCGCTCGGCGTCCAACTGGACGCCGAGCTCCTCGTGCTCTCCTTGACACATCGGTCCTATGCCTACGAGAACGGCGGCTTGCCGCCGAACGAACGGCTTGAGTTCTTGGGCGACGCAGTTCTCGGACTCATCGTCACCGACCATCTCTACAACACCCACCCCGATCTGCCCGAGGGGCAGCTCGCCAAGCTCCGCGCCAGCGTGGTCAACATGCACGCACTGGCGGGCGTCGCCCGAACGCTGGGCGAGGACGGACTGGGCGGCTACCTGCTCCTCGGTCGCGGGGAAGAGCTGACCGGCGGCAGGGACAAGGCGAGCATCCTCGCCGACGGCCTCGAAGCCGTCATCGGCGCGGTGTACCTGGAATACGGTATCGATACCGCGCGCAAACTCGTGCACAAGCTGTTCGACCCGTTGTTGGCCGAAGCGCCGTTGCGCGGCGCGGGCCTCGACTGGAAGACCAGTCTTCAGGAACTCACCGCCTCAGCAGGCCTTGGAGTGCCCGAGTACCGGGTGGACGACCAGGGTCCGGATCACCGCAAGGAGTTCACCGCGACCGTGGTCGTGGCAGGCAACTCCTATGGCTCAGGCGATGGTCGTACCAAGAAGGAAGCCGAGCAGAAGGCGGCCGAGGCCGCCTACCGCGTGCTGTCGGAACAGGTCAGCGCTGATCAAGAAGCGGTCGCGACCGACAACGGCCATGCTGCTGGTAACTCGGCTTCATCCGAGACCTCACCCACCGAGGAAGTCTGACGCGATGTACGCCACCAACGTCCGCACGAACCGACGCACCCGCTCCACCAACCGCCCCACGCGTCCGCTGAGCGCTTCGCGCAGCGGAGGCATCCAGGGGCTGGTGCTCGTCCGCGACACCGCCCAGGCAGGCGGGTGGATGCTCAAGCCCACCAAGCCGCAGGCCGCCGCGTACGAAGACCTCGAGGCCCTCGAGCAGCTCGAAGCCGCTCGCGCGACCGAGGCCGAGGCTGCTGAGGACACCCAGGCTGACGCCTGAGCCGCACCTGATTGACTGAGCCGTGCCCGAACTCCCTGAAGTAGAGGTCGTTCGCCGCGGCCTGGATGCCCACGTCTCCGGCCGAGTCATCTCGGCCGTGGAAGTGCTGCACCCGCGAGCGATCCGCCGCCACCTACCCGGTGCGGCGGATTTTTCCGCGCGCCTCTCCGGCCAGACGATGCTTGCCGCGCGCCGTCGCGGCAAGTACCTCTGGGTCGACCTGGACGGCCCCGGCACCACCGACGGCGAAGCCATGCTCGCCCACCTCGGCATGAGCGGGCAGATGCTCGTCCAACCGTCGGGCACCCCGGACGAGAAGCACCTGAGGGTCCGCATCACGTTCGCCGACCAGGGGCCTGAGCTGCGGTTCGTCGACCAGCGCACCTTCGGCGGTCTCGCGCTGTCCGACATCGTCGAGGTCGACGGCACCAGGCTCCCCGGGCCCGTGGCCCACATCGCCCGCGACCCCATGGACCCCAGGTTCGACCCGGTCGCCGCGGTCAAGGCCCTCCGGTCGAAGCGCACCGAGATCAAGCGCGCCCTGCTGGACCAGACCCTCGTGTCCGGTGTCGGCAACATCTACGCCGACGAGTCGCTGTGGCGGGCGAAGCTCCACGGCCTGCGCCGGGCGGACAAGCTCACCGCGGCGAAGGCGACGGAGCTGCTGGGCCACGCCACGGACGTGATGAACGAGGCCCTCGGCCAGGGTGGCACGTCCTTCGACGCGCTCTACGTCAACGTCAACGGCCAGTCCGGCTACTTCGACCGCTCCCTCGCCGCCTACGGCCAGGAGCACGAGCCGTGCACGCGCTGCGGCGCGATCATCGTCCGCGAGCCGTTCATGAACCGCTCGTCGTTCTCCTGCCCGGTGTGCCAGCCGAAGCCCCGCTAGTGGTCTGACCAGCGGTAACTCCTCTCAGTACCCATGTGGTCCTCTGCTGTGGACACTACTGCGCAAACCGTAGTACTGTTCACGGCACATCACCGGGGAGATCTCATGGACACAAGTCAGTTGCTGAAGGGGGTGCTGGACCTCGCCGTCCTGGCGGTGCTCCGCAAGGAGGACGGGTACGGCTACGACGTGCTGCGCAGACTCCGCGCGGGAGGTCTGGACGAGGTGGGTGACGCCTCCGTCTACGGCACCCTGCGCAGGCTCTACAACGCTGGTCTGCTCACCTCGTACGTGGTGCCGAGTGAAGAGGGCCCGCACCGGAAGTACTACAGCCTCAACGAGCCAGGGCGGGAACGCCTGGCCGAGTCGGGAAGGACATGGCGGTCGTTCGCCCACACGCTGGACGACCTGCTGGGGGTGGTCGCATGAGCAGCACGCACACTCGCGCGGAGGTCCGGGACTACCTGGACCGGATGCGCGCCGCGCTCTCCGATCTGCCGGACGTCGAGATCTCCGAGATCATGGACGACGCGGACGCGCACGTGGCCGAGGTGGCGGCCGAACTGGGCGAGGAGTTCTCCGCCGAGGCCCTCACCAGCAGGCTCGGCACACCCGAGGTCTACGCGCACGAGCTGCGCGTCGCCGCGGGCTACCCGCCCTCGAAGCACGTCGTGGTCGTCGAGCCCCCCAAGCCGGTGTTCGCCGCCAGGTTCGCGTTCTGGGCCCTCGTGGCGGGGACGGCGACGGCGTTCGCCATGGGCATCGGCGGCCGTGACGGCTTCCCGCTCGCGTCGCTGGTCGCGGTCTTCGTCATCTGGGCGGTCGTCCTGCTGCACCGCAGGCCGGAACTCATCGGCCAGGTCGGCGACCTCCCGGAGAACACCGCCCTCCAGCAGGCCCTGGCCCAGGCCGAGGCGGGTCCGCCCGGCAAGGCCATCGCCTACCTGAGGTCGCTGCAACCGGCCTGGTGGCTGGCCCGGACCGTGCTGGTCGCCATCTCCGGGGTGGTCGTGGCGGGCTTCGGCATCCTCTTCCTGCTCACCCTGGCGCTGGCGGCGCTGACCTTCATGTCGGGTCCGCGGGCCAAGACCGACCGCCGCTGGCTCTGGGTGAGCCTCCCCGCGGCGGGCCTGGCCGCGGGCACCCTGCTCTACATCCTCGGCGCGGTCCTCCCGAACGCCACCTACCACGACAACTACCCGACGTCGTACGGGCCGCCGACCCCGACCCTGCCGAACAACGTCTACGTGTTCGACAAGAACGGCAAGGCGCTCACCGACGTCTACCTGTACGACGAGGAGGGTCAGCCGATCGAGACGCCGTTCTACGGCTGCCGCAACGGCGGTGGCGACGGTGCCAACTCGCGCTACCGCGAGGACAACAGGTACCCGCGTCCGAGGGTCGAGTACGACGACTACGGCAACTGCCGGGTCATGAGCGGCGTGCCGTTCGCGGTCTCCATCCCCACCGAGTCGCTCGACCCGTCGGCCTCGCTCGACCCGTCCGCGTCGGCGACCCCGTCGGGTCCGGTCGACCCCTCGATCTCGGTCACGCCACCCTCGAGCGTGTCTCCGGCGCCACCGACGGTGGCGACCACCTCGAAGTGACCGGGAGGGGGAGCGGAACCGGTCGGGGGTTCCGCTCCCCCTCATCAGTGCTGGGTGGGTTCGCCGAGCTTGCGCAGCAGCGGCGTCGCCGCGAGCAGCAGCTCCTGTTCGGACGGCGTCAGCTGCGCCAGCCGGTCGGACAGCAGCTCGGCCTCGCCGTGAGCCATGGAGATGATCATCTCCCGACCGTGGGGGGTGAGCTCCACGATCGTGGCGCGACCGTCGGCGGGATCGGGCTCGCGGTGCACGAGCCCCGTGGCCTCCAGTCCGGTGACGACGGTCGTGGCGGTCGGCTGCGAGCACAGCGCGCGCACGGCGATCTCGCCGATGCGCATCGGTCCGTGCATGGCTAACTCCGACAGCACCAGCATCTGGGTCGGTTGCAGGCGCCGCACCGGTGCGGTCTGGCGAAGGCTGCGAACCAACCTGTGCACCGCCACGACGAGCTGCAGTGCTTCCTGGTTGGTCACACTGGTGGTGGTCATAAAACGGCCTCCGCGTGCTCACTGGAGGTGAGCGATTGTCTGAATTCGGACAGGACATTCGCACTTTCGCACCACCCGTGTCCAGCACCCGCGACGAATAGTGGCCTCCTGCGACCCGCGACCACACCTTTGCCGTAACGCCGCAGGTCGTAGCACCCCGAAAGAGCGCTCCCCGGATGAATGAGCGTGAGTTGTCAAAAACGTGTCAATTCGGGTTGTGGCGGCATCAAGACCGCGTCAAGGCACCCACGATCGGGTGACTTTTTGGCGCACTGTGTGTCCATGCTGGAACGCGTTCACCACCGGGCAGACTGACCGACGTGGACGATCGACGCAGGCGCGGTGAGTTGCGCATCTACCTCGGGGCCGCACCGGGTGTCGGCAAGACCTTCGCGATGCTGGGCGAGGCGCACCGGCGGCGGGAGCGCGGGACCGACGTCGTGGTCGGCCTCGTGGAGACGCACGGCCGCGAGAAGACCGCGGAGCTGCTGGTCGGTCTCGACGTGCTGCCCCGCGCCAGGGTCGTGCACCGCGGCCTGGCGCTGGAGGAGATGGACGTCGACGGGCTGCTGGCCCGGCACCCCGAGGTCGCCGTGGTCGACGAGCTCGCCCACACCAACGCCCCCGGCTCCCGCAACGCGAAGCGGTGGGAGGACGTCGAGGAACTGCTCGAAGCGGGGATCGACGTGCTGTCCACGGTCAACGTGCAGCACCTGGAGAGCCTCAACGACGTGGTCCAGCGGATCACCGGCGTGCCGCAGCGGGAGACCGTGCCGGACGAGGTCGTTCGCCGGGCCGAGCAGATCGAGCTGGTCGACCTCACCCCCGAGGCGCTGCGGCGCCGCCTGGCGCACGGCAACGTGTACCCCGCGAGCAAGATCGACGCGGCCCTCGGCAACTACTTCAGGCTCGGCAACCTGACCGCGCTGCGGGAGATCGCGCTGCTGTGGGTGGCCGACCAGGTCGACGTGGCGCTGCGGCGGTACCGGGCCGAGCAGAGCATCACCGAGACGTGGGAGACCCGCGAGCGGGTCGTCGTCGCCATCACCGGGGGCGGGGAGAGCGAGACCCTCATCCGCCGCGCCCGCCGGGTGGCCACCCGCGCCGGGGCCGAGTTGCAGGTGCTGCACATCCTGCGCGGCGACGGTCTCGCGGGCGCCGCGCCCGCGGCGGTGGCGCGCTGGCGGACCCTGGCCGCGGACGTCGGGGCCACCTTCCACACGGTCGTCGGCGACGACGTGCCCACGGCGCTGCTGGAGTTCGCCCGCGGCACCAACGCGACCCAGCTGGTGATCGGCACGTCCCGGCGCACCCGGCTCGCGCGGCTGTTCTCGGAGGGCATCGGCGCGACCGTGCTCCAGGAGTCCGGCCCGATCGACGTCCACATGGTGACCCACGCCCAGTCCGGGACCGGCTGGCGCGCGGCGGTGGCGCGGAGCCCGCTGCGCCCCTCCCGGCGGGTGCTGGGCTGGCTGCTGGCCGTGCTGGCGCCCGTGGCGGCCACCGCGGTGGGCGTGGCGCTGCGGGAGGACCTGATCCAGTCGACCAACGTCGTCGACTACTTCCTGGCGACGGTCCTCGTCGCCCTGGTGGGCGGCCTGGGGCCAGCGGTGTTCGCCGCGGTCTTCTCGGCCCTGCTGCTGAACTTCTACTTCACCCCGCCGCTCTTCACGTTCACCGTGGACACCCAGCAGAACGTCGTCACGCTGGTCGCCATGGTGGTCGTCGGGGTGACGGTCGCGCTGGTCGTGGACCGCGCGGCCCGCCGGGCCGCGCAGGCCGCCAGGGCCCGCACCGAGGCGACCCTGCTGGCCTCCTACGCCCGGACGGTGCTGACCGACCCGCACCCGCTGGTGCGGCTGCTGGAGAAGGTCCGGGAGAACTTCGGCCTGGCGTCGGTCGTGCTCCTGGAACGGGTCGACGGCGACTGGGCGCGCGTCGAGAGCGCGGGCGTGGTGGCCGCCACCGAACCCGACGTGGACATCTCCGTCACGCCCGAGGTGCGGCTGGTGCTGCGCGGCAGGCCCCTGCCCGCGTCGGACCGGCGGGTGCTGGAGGCCGCCGCGGGCCAGGCGCTGCTGGCGCTGCGGCAGCAGCGGATGGCCGACCAGGCCAGGGACGCCCAGCGCCGGGCCGAGGGGACGGAACTGCGCACCGCGCTGCTGTCGGCCGTGGGCCACGACCTGCGCACCCCGCTGACGTCCATCAAGGCCGCCGTGGGGAGCCTGCGCGACCCGGAACTGGCGCTGTCCACGTCGGACGTCGGCGAGCTGAACGAGACGATCGAGCTGTCGGCGGACCGGCTGGCGGGCCTGATCGACAACCTGCTCGACTCCTCGCGCCTCGCCACCGGCGCCGTGCGACCGCTGTTCCGGGCCGTGGGCCTGGACGAGGTGGTCGCCCGCGCGCTCTCCGGTGTGGACGACGCGCGCCGGGTGGAGGTCGACGTGGACGAACACCTGGCCCCCGTCCGCGCCGACGTGGGGCTGCTGGAGAGGGTCGTGGCGAACGTGGTGGACAACGCCCTGAGGTACGGCGGGGACGCCGTGGCCGTCCGCGCGAGCGTGCACGCCGAACGGGCCGAGCTGAGGGTCGTGGACCACGGCCGAGGCCTGCCCAGAGGCGCGGCCGAGGAGGTGTTCGCACCGTTCCAGCGCCTGGGCGACCGGGACGCGACACCCGGCGTGGGACTGGGGTTGAGCGTGGCCAAGGGCTTCACGGAGGCCATGGGCGGCACCATCAGGGCCGAGGACACACCGGGCGGCGGGCTGACCGTCGTGATCGCGCTCCCGGTGTTCGACGAGGAGGAACACGCATGACCAGGGTCCTGGTGGTAGACGACGAACCGCAGATCGTCCGCGCGCTGCGGATCAACCTCACCGCCCGCGGCTACGAGGTCCTGACCGCCCACGACGGGTCGACGGCGCTCACCGTCGCGGCCGAGGGCAAGCCGGACGTGGTGGTGCTGGACCTGGGCCTGCCGGACCTGGACGGCGGCGAGGTCATAGCGGGCCTGCGAGGCTGGACCTCGGTGCCGATCATCGTCCTCTCGGCGAGAACGGACTCCTCGGACAAGGTGGCGGCCCTGGACGCCGGTGCGGACGACTACGTCACGAAGCCCTTCGGGATGGACGAACTGCTGGCACGCCTGAGAGCGGCGGTACGCCGTTCGGCAACCTCACCACCCACGGAAGAAGACGCCGTGGTGACCACGGCGTCATTCCAGGTGGACCTGATGGCGAAAAAAGTCCACAGGGACGGCAGGGAAGTGCACCTGACCCCAACGGAATGGGGCCTGCTGGAAATGCTGGCCCGCAATCCGGGAAAGCTGGTGGGCCAAAAACAACTGCTACAGGAGGTCTGGGGCCCGGCCTACGCCAAGGAGAGCCACTACCTGCGAGTATACCTGGCCCAGCTGCGGCGGAAGCTGGAACCGGAACCCTCGCACCCCAAGCACCTGCTCACAGAGCCAGGCATGGGCTACCGCTTCGAACTGTAGAAACCCGACCCACGACCCGACTCGCGCGTGCCGCACGAGAACGTGGCCGATGTGACCGGGGAGATCGGGCCCTGGAATCGGGTCACATCGGCCACACCGCGCTGGAACCGGCAGCCGCCCAGCCCTCGAGAACTCAGGGCATCTCAGTGGAGGGCGAACTGGACGACGTCTCAGGAGGAACGACCGAACTGGACGAGGGCGACGAACTCGACGTCTCAGACGGCGGCGTACTGGGCGGCACCTTCGTGACCTGCTGCTCACTGGTCGCCCCACCGGTCTGCGTCACCACCACCTCAGGGGCGGCGGGAGCCCCGGTCTCCCCACCGGCGGGCCCGGCGGCGTTGCGGGGCCCGTCCTGATCCCCCCTGGGCCTTCCGGGAACGGTGATCACCACCGTGGAGGTGGTCCCATCGGGCGCCACGCTCAACGACGTGCTGGTGACGGGCTGGTCCGCCTCCACGTCGGCCTTGGACTTCGGCGGCCCTGACTCGGGCTTGGCACCCCCGGCCAACAGCGAGGCCAGACTGGCGCACACGGTGGCCACCAGCACACCCCCGGCGGCCAGCAGCACCATCGAGGAGATCTTCTTCTCCGGAGGCTCCGGCGGCGCCTCGACCACCAACGGCGACTGCGACGACGACTCCGACTGACCGTGCTCGAACACACCATCTCCCTGTGGGAAACCCGGACGGATGGTTCCGTGCTCGATTCATCGGCGGAAACCCCTGGTGACCGCACCTTCAGGGGCAGGTCTCACACCTTCGTGTGGCACTGCGCCCCCGGACCGTCACCAGGGCCCACCGCGGTCGTTCTACGTCGTCGGAGTCGTGGTCTCACTGGTGGGGGGCGTGGTCGTCCCCTCGGTGGTCGTCGTCACCGGGGTGGTGGTGGGCGGCACGACGACCGTCGTCGTGGTCGTCGTCGTGTACACCGGCGGCTGCACCGGCTCCTCCGGCGTCGTGTCGTCCACGGTCGTGGTCGTGGTGGTCCCGTCCGGCCGGGTGACCGTCGTGACCCGCGTCCTCCGCGGCGTGGTCGTCGTGGTCGCGGCCGACGTGGACGACAGCGCCTCCACCTCGGTCCCCGCGGGCACCGACGTGGACGTCAGCGTCGGCGCGCTCGGGAGGGAGCTCTTGGACACGACGTCCTCCAGCGGGTTGCGGCCCGCGGGCGTCGCCCGGTCCTCCGGCCCTGACGTGAGCGCGGCGACCGTGGCGAAGAGCGTCGCCACCACGACGCCCGCCGAGGCGAGCACCACCCGCGGGGCGACGCGGGGCTTCGCGGGGTCGGTCGGCGGCGTCTCGTACTGCCCGTCGTTCACACCATCTCCTGGGGTCGTCGCTCGTGGCGGAAGGTCGGGGACCGCGCTCAGCGCGGGCCTACTGGGGTGAACGAGCGGGCGGTGGACTCGTCACGGTCTGCAATGGGATTGGTCCACTTGGTGGACCTGGGTCTCGAACCGGTGATGGCGAGACGGTGCGGCGAGGCGACGTCGGGGGATCGTCACGCCAACGTGCAGCCACGGTCGCGCACCGTACCACCATCGGGTGAACTATTGAGTCTCGTGCATCCGTCTGGCCGGCAGGATGGACGCCGTGGCGACAGGTGAACCGGACGTCCGGCTGACGGCGTGGGTGCGGGGTCAGGTCCAAGGAGTGGGATTCCGGTGGTGGACCCGAGCGCGGGCCCTCGAACTCGGCCTGGTGGGTTCCGCGTCGAACCTGAGGGACGGCCGCGTCGAGGTCAACGCGGAGGGCTCCGAGGCCGCCTGCCAGCGGTTGTTGGTGGCGCTGCGCTCAGGGGATTCACCCGGACGGGTGGACGCTGTGGTGGAACGCTGGTCCGATCCGAGGGGAAACCTCGTGGGTTTCGTGGAGCGTTGAACGAGTTCTGCCCCAACGGCGTAGTAAGTCGATGTGGAGCCCGGTGAAGATGTGGTCAGGCAGTTGTACGGTCGCTGGCGCGGACCGTTGCACGGCTATGTCCTCCGAATGGTCGGCGGCGACTACCAGCACGCCGAGGACATCGTCCAGGAGACGCTCTTCCGCGCCTGGCGCCACTCCGACGAGCTGAGCCCCGAGCAGGCCGGTCCCTGGCTCTACACGGTCGCCCGCAACCTCGTCGTGTCCGGCTACCGCCGCCGGGTCGCCCGTGCCACGGAGATCCCGATCGAACCGGCCGACCTCCCGCCGGTGGCCGACGAGGTGGACCACGTGTTGCAGAGCTGGCAGGTCGCCGAAGCCCTCCGCGCGCTCAGCGCCGACCACCGCAGCGTCGTGATCGAGCTGTACTACCGGCGCCGCACCGTGACCGAGGCCGCCAAGGTGCTCGGCATCCCGCCCGGCACCGTGAAGTCCCGCAGCTTCTACGCCCTCCGCGCCCTCCGCGACGCGCTCGCCGAGAGAGGGGTGACCGAGTCGTGAGCTGCTTCCAGATCACGTCGCTGGGGGCCTACCTGCTCGGTGCGCTGGACCCGGCCGAGCGCTCGGTGTTCGAACGGCACCTCAACACCTGCCAGGTGTGCCGCGAGGAGCTGATCCGGCTCGCCCCGCTGCCCGGTCTGCTCGGCCAGGTGAACCTGGCCGACCTGGAGCAGCCGTTCGACGACCCCGACCCCTACGACAACCAGCCGCTGCCGCCGCTGGCCGTGGTCCGGCCGCTGCCCGAGCCGGAACCGAAGCGGTCCCGCAGGCCGTTGCTGCTGGTCGGCGCCGGTCTGGTGCTGGTGCTGCTGGTCCTCGGCGGGGTGTTCCTGCCCCGCGCGGTCGAGGGTGACGCGGTGCGGGCCGAGTCGCCGCCGACGTCCAGCGCGCCCCCGCCCCCGACGTGGTCGGCGATGGACGGCAGGACGGGGGTCGGCGCGTCCGCGGCGATGGTGAGCCACGGCTGGGGCACCGAGCTGCGGCTGCGGCTCACGGACGTGCAGCCCGGCCTGCGCTGCATGGTCGTGCTGTACGCCAAGACCGGTACGAAGGAGATCGGCGGCTGGTGGGGCACCAGCGACACGGAGGGCGAGGTCATCCCCGGGTCGTCGTCGTTCGCGGTGGACGGCATCGACCACCTGGAAGTGGTCGCCGACCAGCAGGTGCTCGTGACCATCCGGCCCCCTGCCTGATCATCGATCCGCTGGTCAGGGGCCCCGCCTCCCGCGTCGGCCGCACTTCCACCGGTAGTCTCCACCGGACGAGTTCGCCACGAGGACGCGGAAGGCCGACCGGACGTGCACCTGAAGAGCCTGACGCTGAAGGGTTTCAAGTCCTTCGCCTCGGCCACGACGCTGCGCTTCGAGCCGGGGATCACCTGCGTCGTCGGCCCGAACGGGTCCGGCAAGTCCAACGTCCTGGACGCCCTCAAGTGGGTCATGGGCACCCAGGGCGCGAAGGACCTGCGCGGCGGCAAGATGGAGGACGTCATCTTCGCCGGCACGTCCGGCCGCGCCCCGCTGGGCCGCGCCGAGGTGACGCTGACGATCGACAACGCCGACGGCGCGCTGCCCATCGACTACTCCGAGGTGTCGATCACCCGGCGGATGTTCCGCGAGGGCGCGACCGAGTACGAGATCAACGGCAGCTCGTGCCGCCTGATGGACGTGCAGGAGCTGCTGTCGGACTCCGGCATCGGCCGTGAGATGCACGTCATCGTCGGCCAGGGCCAGCTCGCCGCGATCCTGGAGTCCAAGCCCGAGGAGCGCCGCGCCTTCATCGAGGAGGCCGCGGGCGTCCTCAAGCACCGCAAGCGCAAGGAGAAGGCGCTGCGGAAGCTGGAGGCGATGCAGGCCAACCTGACGCGCCTCACCGACCTCACCGCCGAACTCCGCCGCCAGCTCAAGCCGCTCGGCAAGCAGGCCGAGATCGCCCGCCGCGCCCAGACCGTGCAGTCGGAGCTGCGCGACGCCCGGATGCGCCTGCTCGCCGACGACCTGGTGACCCAGCGGTCCCAGCTCGCCCGCGAGGAGCAGGACGAGGCCACCGCCCGCGCCCGCCGCGCCGAGGTCGAGGCGTCGTTGCAGGTCGCCACCGTCCAGCAGAACGAGCTGGAGGACCTGGTCGCGGCGGACGCGCCGAAGCTCTCCCGCGCCCAGGACACCTGGTACCGGCTGTCCGCCCTGGAGGAGCGCCTCCGCGGCACCGTGCGGCTCGCCGTGGAACGCGCCCGGCACCTCTCCGCCGCCGTCGAGGCCCCTCGGGGTGGTCGCGACCCCGAGGAGCTGGAAGCCGAGGCCGAGCAGACCGCCGAGATGGAGCTGGAGCTCCAGGAGGGCGTGACGGAGGCCCGCATCGGGCTGGCCGAGGCCGTGGAGATCCGCGGCGAGCTGGAGCGGATGGTGTCCGCCGCGGAGAAGGCGCACCTCGCCGCCGTGCGCGCCATCGCCGACCGCCGCGAAGGTCTGGCCAGGCTGTCCGGCCAGGTCGAGGCGCTGCGCAGCAAGACGAACGCCACGTCCGAGGAGATCGACCGCATGTCCACCGCGCTCGCCGAGGCGGTGGAGCGGTCCGAGGTCGTGCGGCTCGAACAGGCCGAGCAGGAGGCCACCACCGGCACCGAGGACGAGGGCGACCTCGGGCTCGACGACCGCCACCGGCACGCCGTGGAGGCCAACGAGGCCGCCAAGAGCCGGGTCGAGGAGCTGGTCAGGGCCGAGCGGACCGCCGAGCGCGACATCGCGTCGTGGCGGGCCCGCGTGGACGCCCTGTCGCTCGGGCTGACCAGGAAGGACGGTGCCGGCGCGCTGCTCGCCGCCGGATCGCGGCTGCCGGGCCTGCTGGGCTCCGTGGCGGCGCTGCTGACCGTGTCGCCGGGCGCCGAGGTGGCGCTGGCCGCCGCGCTCGGACCGATCGCGGACGCGGTCGCCGTCGCCGGTGGGCACGACGCGCTGGAAGCGCTGAAGCTGTTGAAGGAGAACGACTCCGGGCGGGCGGGAGTGCTCGTCGGCGGTGCCCGGTCCACCGTGGACACCGGCTCGTGGCCGGCGCTGCCGCCCGGCGCGCGGTGGGCCGTCGAGCTGGTGCGCGCGCCGGACGGGCTGCTGCCCGCGCTGCACCGCGCGCTGGACCGCGTGGCCGTCGTGGACGGTCTGGACGCCGCCCGCGACCTGGTGCGCTCGGCCCCGGACGTGCGCGCGGTCACCCGCGAGGGCGACCTGTTCGGCGAGGACTGGGCCATCGGCGGCTCCGGCCGCAGCCAGAGCGTCATCGAGGTGCAGGCCGCGGTCGACGAGGCCGAGGAGAAGCTGGCGCTCGCCGAGCACGCGCTGGAGCAGTCCGCCGCGTCGCTGGACGGCGCGCGCGCCGAGCAGCAGGCCCGCCGCGCCGAGGTGGCCGCGATCAAGGAGGAGCTGAACGAGGCCAAGGTCCGCCGGGCCAGGTCCTCCGAGCGGCTCAACCGGCTCGCGCAGGCCGTGCGCTCGGCCGAAGCCGAGGTCGAGCGGGTCCGCAGCCAGCGCGCGAAGGTCGAACTCGCCCGCGAGGAAGCCCTCGGGCAGCTCGAAGAGCTGGAAGAACGCCTGCTCGTCGCCCAGGAGGAGCAGACCCTCGACGACGAGCCCGACACCGCGCAGCGCGACGAGGCCGCCGCCGAACTCGCGGGCGCCCGCCAGTCCGAGATGGACGCGCGGCTGGCGCTGCGCACCGCCGAGGAGCGCGCCCGCGCCGTGCAGGGCAAGGCCGACGCGCTGCGCCGGGCCGCCCGCGCCGAGCGCGAGGCGCGCGAACGGGCCCAGCGCGCCCACGCCGCCCGCGCCCACGGCGCCGTGGTGGCGAACGCCGTCGTGCGCGGCGGTGAACTGGCCCTGGAGCGCATCGAGGAGTCGCTGCGCCGCGCCGTGCACGAGCGCGACGTCGCCCAGGAGCGGCGGGCCAAGCACGAGGCCCTGTTCGCGCAGGTGCGCGGCGTCGTGCGGGAGATGACCGGCGAGCTGGAGAAGCTGACCGACGCCGTGCACCGCGACGAGGTGCTGCGCGCCGAGCAGCGGATGCGCATCGAGCAGCTCGAGACGAAGATCGCCGACGACTTCGGCATCGGCCTGGAAGACCTGGTCAACGAGTACGGGCCGGACATGATGATCCCGCCGACCGCGCCGGAGATCGCCGAGTACGAGGCCGCGAGGGAGCGTGGCGAGCAGGTCACCGCGCCCCAGCCGATGCCCTACGACCGCGACACGCAGGCCCGCCGCGCCAAGCGCGCCGAGCGCGACCTGTCGCTGCTGGGCAAGGTCAACCCGCTGGCGCTGGAGGAGTTCGCCGCGCTGGAGGAGCGCTACAAGTTCCTCTCCAACCAGCTGGAGGACATCAAGGCCACCCGCCGCGACCTGCTGACCGTGGTCAAGGACGTCGACGACAAGATCCTCGAGGTGTTCACCGCGGCCTACGAGGACGTGGCCCGCGAGTTCCTCGTGGTGTTCGCGACCCTGTTCCCCGGCGGTGACGGCAGGCTCGTGCTGACCGACCCCGACGACATGCTCACGACGGGCATCGAGATCGAGGCCCGCCCGCCCGGCAAGAAGGTCAAGCGGCTGTCGCTGCTGTCCGGTGGTGAGAAGTCCCTCGCGGCCGTCGCCATGCTCGTCGCCATCTTCCGCGCCCGGCCCTCGCCGTTCTACGTGATGGACGAGGTCGAGGCGGCGCTGGACGACACCAACCTGCACCGGCTGATCGGGCTGTTCGAGCAGCTCCGCGAGAAGTCGCAGCTGCTGATCATCACCCACCAGAAGCCGACGATGGAGATCGCCGACGCGCTCTACGGCGTGTCGATGCGCGGCGACGGCATCAGCCAGGTGATCTCCCAGCGGCTCCGAGGCCGGGGCGCGAAGCCCGCCGTGATCGAGTCCGCGGGGCAGGCGCCCGACCGGGACGCCGAAGCCGCGGTGGCCGTCGCCGAGGGCACCAGCGCGGCGGCTGAGGCCGCGGTGGCGAAGCTGGAGGCCGGAGTGGCCGTCGGTGCTGCCGACGCCGAGGTAGCCGCCGGAGCTGACGCCGAGGTGGCTGTCGGTGCTGCTGACGCCGAGGTGGCCGCCGGAGCTGCCGACGCCGAGCCTGCCGAGACCGCCGAGGTTGCCGACGGGGCTCCGGTCGACTGAGCCGACCGGAGGGAGCCCGTCCCGGGGGTTAGGTGAAGCGCCGCCTGGACGACGACCGCTGGCGGGGCGCCTCGGACGAGTCGGGCTGCCGCTCGTTCTCGTCGACCGCGAAGTTCGCCTGCGAGTCGGACTCGGGGACGACCGGGGGCTGCTGGAACAGGCCCTCGTACTGGGTGTTCCCGAGTGCGCGGCCCGACGTCGTGCTCTTGTGCGTGCTCGCTGCCTGTTCCTTCGGGAACAGGTCCGGCGCCGTCTCGGAGAACAGGGCGTCGTGGGTGTGCTCGATGATGGGATGACCTTCCTTGCCGGTCACGCGCTCACACGTGGAACTGCGCGTTTCCGACGGATCGGCCCCGCCGAGAGTTCAGCTTGGGGCTGGCGGGCGCCCGGTCACGTGACCTGGGGTCGCCTCGACAGCCAGTATCGCACGTTTGTGCGAAGCACGTCGGGAATAACGCGCGCCGCACGTGTGCCCGACGGCACTCGCGCGGCGCGCGGCAGGGGTATCAGTCCCCGCGACCGCTCGCGTCCAGGGCGGCGGCTTCCTCGGGTGTGGGAGCGGTGCCGCCGAGGTGCGCGGGCTGCCACCACAGCTCGTCGTCCTTCGGCTTCTCCGGGTACTCCTGCTGGGCCTGGTCCAGCAGCTCCTGCATGCGCCTGTGCAGCTCGTCGTTGATCGCGTCGTGCTTGTCGCGCGGCTGCGGGTGCAGCGGCTCGCCGATGAGGATCGTGACCGGCACGTGCCGCCTCGTGAGGGTGCGCGGCCTGCCCTTGGTCCACAGCCGCTGCGTGCCCCACAGGGCGACCGGGATCAGCGGCACGCCCGCCGACGCGGCGAGCCGGTTCGCGCCGGACTTCAGCTCCTTGACCGTGAAGGAGCGGCTGATCGTCGCCTCGGGGAAGATCCCGACGACTTCCCCGGACCGGAGCGCGGCCAGCGCCTCCCGGTAGGAGGCGAGGCCCGCGCTCCGGTCGACCGGGATGTGGTGCATCCCCCGCATGAGCGGACCCGCGTAGCGGTTCGCGAAGACCTCTTGCTTCGCCATGAACCGCACCAAGCGCTTGGCGGGTTGCGCGCCGAACCCGGCGAAGATGAAGTCGAGGTAGCTGACGTGGTTGCTCGCCAGCACCGCGCCACCTTCGCGGGGTATGTGGTGCGCACCCACCACGTTGATCCGACAGTCGAGCACTCGGAACATGAGCTTGGCCGCGGCGATCACCGGGGGGTACACGCGATCTGACATGACCGAAACGGTAGCTGGCCCGACTACCCGTCGGTAGCGGTGTCCTCCTTGCCGCGCATGGCGCGTGGCACGCCCGCCAGGTCCTCTTCGTTGCAGAGGAGCTTGAGGTCGTAGTAAGGCGAACCCTTGCGGTCGTCGTAGTCCAGGTGGACGGCGATCACGTCCACCGGCTCGCCGAGCCAGTCCTGCGTCTGCCTGAGCCAGGACGCCGCCCGTTCCAACGCGGTGGGCAGATCGTCGTCACGGAACTCGACCGGGCGGTAGGGAACTCCCTGTACCGCGTCCCGCTGGTTTGCGGGCAGGGGCAGGTCTACCGCCACCCCGGATTCGTTGAGTTCGAGTTGGATCGTTTTCTCACTCACCTTGGAAGGGTCTCCCAACCGCTGGGCGGCTGCAAGCCCGTGCGCGTCTCAGACGTTCGGAATCGTGGCCGGGAGCTGCCCCAGCCGCGACGTCATGGCCCCGAAATCGGCGGGCTGGACGGTGTTCCACGGCTGCCCGTTGCTGGACGCCTGGTACTGGAGGTAGCGCCCGCCCGCGGTGTCGAAGAAGGTCAACGGCTTGGGGCAGCGCGCTTTCCGGCCGAACCGGTCCCGGCGCGCCGCGTACAGCTGGCCGCCGCCGAGCCGGGGTTCGGCCAGCAGCTTCTTCAACGCCTCGACCTGCTGCTCCTGCGGCGTCGTCGCGTACCGGTTCTGCTGGAGGAACCCGCCCGACTCCTCGCGCTGGTGCCGCGGCCTGGTCAGCGCGTCGGCGGGCAGCGAGATCAGCGGGACCGTGCCGGGGCTCGCCTGGGGCAGGACGGACACCAGCGCCTGCGGCGCCTCCTCGGGCCGCACCGGCTCCACGACGAAGTGCTTGTCCGGGGTCAGCACGACCCGGACCGCGTCCTGCCCGGACACCGCGACCAGCGCCGTCCTGGCCTCCTCGTCGCCGTTGTTGAAGTACGCGTAGAACTCCGTGCCTGCTTCCGCGATCAACCGCAGCGACCGCCCCAGGTCGGGGTGCACGGCCCGGCCGCGGGCGAGACCGAGCCGTTCCAGCGTCGTCCAGCCGCTCTCGAACAACGCCAGCGCGCCGCCGAGGTCACCCTCGGCGAGCGAGTCGGCGTCGAAGTCGATCCGCGTGTAGAGCGCCCGGTGCAACTCCGGCAGCCCCTCCGCCTGCCAGGCGTTGTAGAGCGCCACCACGGGCAGCACAACTCGGCTGCGCAACACGTTCGTCCCCCAGCTTGCTCGTTCCTAGCCGCCGATGACGGGCGGCGCGACCATCGTCCCGTCGCCGAAGTACTCGTCGCTGGGTTGCAGGTACTTCGAGGAGTGCTCCAGGTCGTCACCACCCTCACCC
>NZ_DBNGPQ010000169.1:0-30342 GCF_057122925.1 Umezawaea sp.
GCCGCCGCCCTCTCCGACGGGCAGGCGGCGTTCTGCGCTGCCGGAAAGCCGCAGCACCTCACCACACGGCGCCAACAACCCCCGCCGACCGCCCAACCGACCGGCGTCCCGAGCGGGGCCAACCGACTCGGGCCAAGCCCAGCCCCCTCCCTGCCCCCGATCCGAAGCGCCCTCACGGCACGCACGGCCGTGAAGACAATGGCGCGAGCGGGGGAGGGTTGGCCCACGACCGCCCACATCGCCGAAAAAATGTCGTACCCCACCCGTAGCGTGTGACTCGGGGGCCCTTCTCAACAGGAGGACCCTCAATTTCCGACGCGCTCCAGTTCCATTTATCCGAACGCCACCCCTCCCCACTCCCCATCGGCGATCCCAGCCGACCACCGGCCTTTCCCGCCACCCACCAAGCCGCCCATCGGCCCTTTCCCCGCTACCCGACCGCCTTTCCCCATCACGCACCAGGCCATCTCCCACCGCCCACCAGGCCGTCCCCCTCTCTGCCCACCAGGCCGTCCCCCTCCGCGCCCGCCAGGCCCGTCCCTCCCCCCTTCCACCAGGCGTTCTCCCCTCACCCGACCCATTCCACACCGCACCCGAAATTCATCCCCGACCCCCGGCAACCTGTCCCGCCCCCACGCGTCCTAGTGGTTGTCGGAAGCGGTCTGGCCCCCATTCGGGGTGGGGGAACCAGGGGGAACCCGCGGAGGGCGAAAAGGGGATCGGGGTGCACCGCGCAGGGCGGAGCACTCATCGCAAGGGGGAGAGGTGCAGTCGGGGAACCGGCCGGGTCGCGCAAGCGGCCCGGCCTTTCCGCACCTCAAGGGCTACACGACCAAAAATTGTCGGTGCCGTCCGCTTACATGACCCCACGCGACCACGGACCAACGAGGTTCGGAAGTGGGGGTGCTCGGTGTGGATGAGGTCTTGGCTCGGTTGCTGCACGAGCGTGTTGTCGGCTATCTCGACGCCGTCGACCGCCTGGCGGCGCTGGAGGAGTCGCGCACGACCGCTTTCGAGGCCCGCAGGCTGGCCGCCGCCTGGCGGGCCCTCCTGGGCCTCCACGGCCTCGGCAGCGGCTGCAAGGCGTGCGCCAGGGGTCCGCGCATGTGTTCGGTCTGGCGGGTGGCGTGCGGCTACTTCGTGCACCGGCTCCCGTGGGAGCGCCGCCGCTTCCGGTTCCGCGAGTGACGTGGCTCCGCCGCGCGTCGTGCGCGGCGGAGCGGTACCGCTGCTAGAGGGTGACGCCGCGCTCGTTCAGCCAGGGCAGCGGGTTGATCTTCATGCCGCTGGCGTTCCACACCTCGAAGTGGAGGTGCGGGCCGGTGGAGAAGCCGCGGTTGCCGACTTCGGCGATCTGCTCGCCCGCGCGGACCTTCTGGCCCTTCTGCACCGAGAAGCTGTTCATGTGGCCGTACACCGTGACGGTGCCGTCGGCGTGCTCGATCCGGACCCAGAGCCCAAATCCACTTGCCGGACCGGCCTCGATCACGACACCATCCGCGACGGAGTAGATCGGGTCGCCGATCGGGCCCGCGATGTCGATGCCGTAGTGCATCTCGCCCCAGCGGCCGCCGTAGCCGGAGGTGAAGATGCCGGGGGCGGGGCGGACGACCTTGGGGCGCTTGGCCTCGATCTCGTCGGCTTCGCGCTTCTCCGTGATCCGCTGGCTCTTGGCGAGCTTGCTGGCCTCGGCGGAGGGGTCGACGAGCTTCGCGACGGGCAGCACCTGCGGGGCGGCGGCGGGGGCTGTGCCACCGACGCCGAACGCGGCCGCGCCGTCACTGGCCTGGGCCAGCGGCGTCACCTCGTCGGACGAGCCTGCGCCGACTGCTTGCAGGGTCTGACCTGCACCTGCGGCGGCGAAAGCACCGACCGCGACAGCGGCGACGACGATCCGTCCACGCAGGGCGGACGGTGGCGGCGGCAGGCGGTGAGTGCTCACCACTCGGGTCGAGGCGCGGGAGACTGCCTCGTCGAGCACATCGGTACCTGCTTGGCCGCCGGGGGAGCGGTGTTGAGACAAAGCCGGGCCTTCCGTGTTCCGGGGAGTCCAGTCGGACCCGGGCGGGGGATCCCGGAGAGTCGGTCGGGGTTCCGACTCTGTGTCCTTGCATGTGACCAGACCGTGACAACGGACCGGGGGAACATAACGGGATGGGTGTCCCGTCGGCAATCCCCGTCGTCGATGTCTACCGAATAGCGGTTAGCGCGGGGGTTAGGGGCATGAGCCGTGACGCTCTGTCACACCCGAGCCCGCAAACCCGGCGCGTCCAGGCGTGATGCGGTGTTGAGGGGCGTCATCCGAACGGGTGATAGCCGCCACCACCGTGTGCAGAGTGCGCGGATCGACGGGCAGGGACAGGTGACCTGAATCACGTATCTGGTGCTCTTCGACGAGCAACCCCGGATGGGTCAACCGGGCGTTCCGCTGCGGCACGATGACCTGGTCCATCTCGCTCCACACGACGACGAACCGCGTGCGGCAGGGCTTGCCGGGCTCCGCGAGTTCGGTGAGCAGGTCCGAGCCCGGCCGCAGCTGCCGGATCAGGGGGGTGGGGAGGAGGTAGGCGGCCAGCGTGCCGTTGTGGGGTGTGCCCAAGGTCACCAGGGTGCGCACCCGCGCGTCGCCGTGCAGCCGCTGCACGTAGTACCGCGCGATCAGGCCGCCGAGGGAGTGGCCGACGACGTGGACCCGATCGGACCCGGTCTGCTCGCAGATGCGTTCGATGTGCGCGCCCAGCAGCGCGGCGGAGCGGCGGACGTCGCCGGTCAACGCCGTCAGCACGCTGTAGTTCACCGCGTGCACGACGCCGAAGCCGCGCCTTCGCAGCGCCCCCGACAGCACTGCGAAGGCGGACCTGTTGTCCCCGATCCCGTGGACCAGCACGATGGGGGTGCCCGCTGCGTCCATCGCTGAAACCACCAGGCCGCGCTGCCGGGGTGGGAGCAGGTCCGTCCGGTAGTGCCGGAGGTGTCCTTCGGGCCGCAGCTGCTGCGCCACGACGCCCCACGGGTAGAGCAGGGCGTGCGTCGCCATCCAGGCGGCTTCGACGGCGACTCCGCGCACCCCGCCGACGGTGACCGCTGCTTTCAGGGCGGTGAACGTCTGGTCGGACACGTCGCGGACCACGTGCAGACCGGAATCGGCACGTCGCAACAGCGCATCCGTCACCCGTCGCAGCCCGAGAGTCCCCATAAGGGTGAAGGTAGGACATCCCACCGACATCGAACGAGCGCCCACTTCGGGTGTTCCACGGCCGACCGACCGATCACCACCCGCGAAAGCCCCAACCGCACCAGGACCCGCCCGACCCCGCTCAGCCGACCCGCTGCCCGTCGACCCGCTGCCCGTCGACCCGCTGCCTGGTGAGTCGCTGCCCGCTGGCCCGCTGCCTGGTGAGTCGCTGCCCGCCGGCCCGCCCTCTGCCAGCTCGACGTCTGCGGACCCGCCCTCCGCCGACGCTCCCGCTCCATCTCGACGCCCGGACCGGACGGCCCCGGAACCGCTCACCGACCCGGCAGACCGAGCCACCTCCTGATCCGGACGGGCCGGCAGGTCTGGCCGATCAGCCCGCGCTCCACCAGCCCGTGTTCGCAGCCCGCCAGCGGTTTCTCGCGCCCCATCGGCTGTTTCTCGCGCCCCGCTGACCGACCCCCGTGGCCCGCTGGTTCGTTCCTGCGGCTCATCGACCGGTTGTCGCTGCCCGCTGGTTGGTTCTCGCGCCCCGCTGACCGACCCCCGAGGCCCACCGGCTCGTTCCTGCGACCCACCGACCGGTTGTCGCTGCTCATCGGCCAGCTCCCCCAACCCGCCAGCCCGTCCCCCCGACCCGCCAGCCGCGTCCCGCAACCCACCGACCAGATCCCCCGACCAGACCCGATCCAGCCCAGCCGCCACCCCACCGACCGACGCTCTCGCCGACACCCCAGGTCACCGCCCCCGCAGCACTCCCCGCACCCGCTCTCCCCGCCCCCGCTCTCCCCACTCCAGCGTGCCCGGCCCGGCTCGTCCTCCACTAGACGCCGGCTAAACCCCGCACGCACCCAGCACAACCACGAACCGGCCCCCACCCCGTTGCCCCGTTCAGCCCAGCGAGGGCCCGCGCGGCGCACGTGCCCGCACACTCGATCACCGGACTTGCTAGCGTCGAGCCGATGACCCGAACCACCCGTGACACCGTCGTGGCCGGCGCTGATCCGGCGTCTCCGGCGTCCGTCCGGCTCCGAGTGGCCTTCGGGCTGGCCGTCGTGGGCGCGCTGCTCTCCGCCGCGGCCCCGCTGGTCGGTGTGGTCGGCGAGGGCACCGCCCCGGCGTTCACCGCCTGGCCCCTCCTCCTGCTGCTCGCGCTGCTGCCGGTGGCGCTGGCGGCGACGTTCCTGCGGAACCACCCCACCGTGGCGGCGGGTGTCCTGGCCGTGACGGCCTTCTTCGCCCCCGGTCGTCTGCTGGTGGACCTCCAGATCACGGTCGACACCACCTACACGACCCGCCCGGAGCTGTTCCGCCCCACGAGCCTGACGCCGTTGACCCCGAGCACGGGCCTCTGGCTGCTCGTGGCGGGTCACCTGCTGGTCCTGGCGGCGGGCGCGGTGGCGGCCACCAGCACGCCGTCGGACGACGGCGACGCCGACCAGGCGGGCACGCGCAAGTTCCTCGGCCTGGTGGTCACGGCGGGAGCGCTGGCGGCGATCGGCCTGTTCATGGCCCCGATCACCTCCACCGACCCCCTGGTCCCCACCGGCGGTCCCTTCGACGCGCCCGCGCTGGCCATGATCGGCGGCCTCCTGCTGGCCGCGGCGGCCCCGGCGGCCGGTGTGCTGGCCGCGAGCAACCCCGACCCGGAGAACCGCCGCGGCGGACTCCTCGCGGTGGCGGCGGCGCTGGCCGCCCTGGCTCTGCCCCCGCTGGTGGCGGGCCTGGTCGCGGACGGGCTCGGTGTGTCCGTCGGCTCGGTCCTCCTGCTGCTGGCGGCCGTGGCGCACGCCGTCCTGGCCAACGTCCTCGGCCGCGGTGCCGAAGCCGCCGACCCCACCGAGCAGAAGGCCGTGGAACTCCCCGGCCTGCGCCGCCTGCACCTCATCGCGGGCGTCCTCGGCCTCCTCGCCGCCGCGGCGGCCCTCGGTGGAGCGCTGAGCCCCCAGCTGGTGGTCCCGGACGGCCTGCCGCTCCCGGTCGGCTACGCCGAGCGCCTCCTCTGGCCCGCGCTGGTCGCCGTCGCGGTGCTGTCGGCCGCCGTGATCGCGGGCAGGGCCCGCCCCGCCTTCACCGTCGCGCTGGCCGCGCTGCCGCTGGCCGCGGGCAGCGCGCTGGACGCCGTCTTCGCCGCCACCCAGATCGGCTCGGTCACACCGGGCAACGGCATCTGGTTCACCGTCCTGTCCGTGGTCCTGGCGGTCGCCGCCGCGGTCACGGCCGCGCTGGCGGGCGCACTGGAGCGGGAGGAGACCGAGCCGCCGACCAGGTCGCCGACGCCGCTGCCGACGGTCGCGCTGGTCCTGATCGGCGCGCTGCTCGCGCTCGGCGCGTTCGCCCTCCCGGTCCTGAGCGCCCCGGACTTCAACCCGGTCGGCCTGCTCGACCTCCGCGTCGGCTCCTGGGGCCTGCTCGCCGGTCTGCTGGCCGTCGTGGCCGCCGCGGGCCTCGCACTGGTGTCACGACCGCCGCACGCCGCCGCGCTGCTGCTCGGCGCGGCCCTGGTGACGGCCGTGCGGGCGCTGGAACACCCGCTCACGTCGGCCCGCGCCGCCGACGCCGCCCCCGGCCCGGGGCTGTGGCTGGCGGTCGCCGCCGTGGTGGCGTTCCTCGCGGGCTCGGCCCTGTCGGCTTCCCGCCGCTGAACCGCCGGCCTACTCTGCGGACGCGGGCGATCCCCGCGCAGACGAACAGGAGACAGCCATGAGTGGTCGGATCCGCGTGGTGGTGGCCAAACCAGGACTGGACGGCCACGACCGCGGTGCCAAGGTCGTGGCGCGCGCGCTGCGCGACGCGGGCATGGAGGTCGTCTACACCGGACTGCACCAGACACCCGAACAGGTGGTGGAGACCGCCCTCCAGGAGGACGCGGACGCCGTCGGCCTGTCCGTGCTGTCCGGCGCCCACATGACCCTGTTCGCGCGGGTCATCGAGCTGCTCAAGGAGAAGGGTGCCGAGGACGTGGTCGTCTTCGGCGGCGGGATCGTCCCGGAGGAGGACGTGCCGAGGCTCGCGGAGATGGGCGTCGCCAAGATCTTCACGCCGGGAGCGACCACGACGGAGATCGTCGACTGGGTCCGCGAACACGTCTCGCAACCCGTCTGAGCACGGCGGGCGGTCCCCTCGACCGACCCCTCCGGGCGTGGTGACCACGTTGTCGTGATCGACCTCACCGTGGTTATGACGGACCTCACCGGGTATGGCGTGCGGACGGTCCACGCAGGTCGATAATCTCTTGCGCAGCCGCGTCCAGCCGGTCCTCGATCACTGCTCAGCCGGCGTTCCAGGTGGTACCTGGTGCGTGTGAGCTCCTGAAGACCGTGCCCTGGGTTCCACCTGGAGCGCCGGACCCTTCGAGGACCACCCCCCAGGACGCGGTGTCCGACACCGACGTCGCAGGAGACCCGAGTGGACCTGTACGAGTACCAGGCGAAGGATCTCTTCGCCGCCCACAACGTTCCGGTACTTCCGGGCGATGTGGCCAGCACCCCAGCCGAGGCCAAGGCGCTCGCTGAGCAGTACGGCACCACCGTGGTCGTGAAGGCCCAGGTCAAGACGGGTGGCCGCGGCAAGGCGGGCGGCGTCAAGCTCGCCGAGACCCCGGCCGAGGCGGAGTCGAAGGCCGAGGCGATCCTCGGTCTGGACATCAAGGGCCACGTCGTCCACCGCGTTCTGGTGACGACCGCGTCCGACATCGCGGAGGAGTACTACTTCTCCTTCCTGCTCGACCGCTCCAACCGCACCTTCCTGGCCATGGCGTCGGTCGAGGGCGGCATGGAGATCGAAGAGGTCGCGGCCACCAACCCCGACGCGCTGGCCAAGATCGCCATCGACGCCATCAAGGGCGTCGACCTGGCGAAGGCCCAGGAGATCGTCGCGGCCGCCAAGTTCCCGGCCGAGGTCGCCGACCAGGTCGCCGACGTCATCGTGAAGCTCTGGGAGACGTTCGTCTCCGAGGACGCCACGCTGGTCGAGGTCAACCCGCTCGTGCGCGACCCCGAGGGCAAGATCGTCGCCCTCGACGGCAAGGTCACCATCGACGAGAACGCCGCGTTCCGGCACCCGGAGCACGCCGCGCTGGTCGACGAGAAGACCGAGGACCCGCTCGAGGCGAAGGCCAAGGCCAAGGGCCTCAACTACGTGAAGCTCGACGGCCAGGTCGGCATCATCGGCAACGGCGCCGGTCTCGTGATGTCCACGCTCGACGTCGTCGCGTACGCCGGTGAGAAGCACAAGGGCGTCAAGCCCGCGAACTTCCTCGACATCGGCGGCGGCGCGTCCGCCGAGGTGATGTCGAACGGCCTCGACATCATCCTGAACGACCCGGACGTGCGCAGCGTCTTCGTGAACGTGTTCGGCGGCATCACCGCCTGCGACGCGGTCGCGAACGGCATCGTGCAGGCGCTGGAGATCATCGGCGACGCGGCGACCAAGCCGCTCGTCGTCCGCCTCGACGGCAACAACGTGGAGGAGGGCAGGCGGATCCTCGCCGACGCCAACCACCCGCTCGTCACCGTCGTCGACACCATGGACAACGCGGCCGACAAGGCCGCCGAGCTCGCAGCAGCGGGGGTCTGACCGATGGCCATCTTCATCAACCAGGACAGCAAGGTCATCGTCCAGGGCATGACCGGTGCCGAGGGCACGAAGCACACCAAGCGGATGCTCGCGTCCGGCACGAACATCGTCGGCGGCGTGAACCCCCGCAAGGCGGGCGAGAAGGTCGACTTCGACGGCAACGTGCTCCCGGTCTTCGCGACCGTGGCCGAGGCCATCGAGGCGACCGGCGCGAACGTCACCGTGATCTTCGTCCCGCCGAAGTTCGCCAAGGACGCCGTCATCGAGGCGATCGACTCGGGCATCGGCCTCGCCGTCGTGATCACCGAGGGCATCCCGGTGCACGACACCGCGAAGTTCTGGGCCCACGCCGTCGCGACCGGCAACAAGACCCGCATCATCGGCCCGAACTGCCCCGGCCTCATCAGCCCCGGCCTGTCGAACGCGGGCATCATCCCCGCGAACATCAGCGGCGCGGGCAAGGTCGGCCTGGTGTCGAAGTCCGGCACCCTGACCTACCAGATGATGTACGAGCTGCGTGACTTCGGCTTCTCCACCGCCATCGGCATCGGCGGCGACCCGATCATCGGCACCACGCACATCGACGCCCTGGAGGCCTTCGAGGCCGACCCGGAGACCGTCGCCATCGTGATGATCGGCGAGATCGGCGGCGACGCCGAGGAGCGCGCGGCGGCGTTCATCAAGGACAACGTCACCAAGCCCGTCGTGGGCTACGTGGCGGGCTTCACCGCGCCCGAGGGCAAGACGATGGGCCACGCGGGCGCCATCGTCTCCGGCTCCGCGGGCACCGCGCAGGCGAAGAAGGAGGCCCTAGAGGCCGCCGGCGTCAAGGTCGGCAAGACGCCGTCCGAGACCGCCGCCCTGATGCGGGAGATCATGCAGTCCATCGGCTGATCGAGCCGCTGGAGCTGACGCACTGGCCGGGCCCCGGTACGGGGGTCCGGCTTTTCGCGCTCTCGGCAGAGGTGGGACTGCGCCATCCGGGTGTGGTGGTCGAGCCCGACCTACGGTGAGTGAGCACTCATCCCCAGAAAGTTGCCCACACCCTGTGGACAACTCCAACTCCTGTGGACAACCCCGCTCGACCTATCCCCAATCGGGCGTTCAGACCCCTGGTTGGCCACGTTCCGTGATCTACTGGCACCCTCAAGTGGCGGAACCAATCCGATCCGGTCATCGTCTGACTAGCCGGATCGGCTAGCGTTTTGCTGCCGCTCGTCGTCCCTCGCTGGAGGAGGAACCTCACCATGTCCGTCCCGTACGGCGCCCCTCAGCAACAGCCGGGGGCACCCGGCCCGGCGCAGCCGGCGATGGGCCTGAACCTGGGCTTCGTCCTTCCGCTCGCCGCGGCCGGTCTCGCGCTGATCTCGTTCCTGCTCGCCTTCGCCGACGACGTCCCGCTGTTCAGCGCGGTCGAGTACATCTACGCGACCGGTGTGCTGGCGGGGCTGTCGGTGCTGCCGAAGGCGCCTCGGCTGCTCTACGCGGCCGCACCCCTCACGATCGTGTCGACGCTGGTCATCCTCCAGGGGATGATCAAGAGTTCCGCCGAGATCCAGGGCATGCAGATCGTCCTGTTCATCGTCTCGCTGCTCCAGACCGCGGCGGTCGTCGGCGGCATCCTCGTGGACGCGGGCATCCTCAAGCTGGAGCCCAAGCCCGCCAACCCGTTCGGCGGCCAGCAGCCGCAGCCCGGCACCTGGAACCCGCAGACCGGCGGTTTCCCGCCCCAGCAGCAGCCGCAGCAGCAGTACGGCCAGCAGCAGCCCCAGCAGCCGCAGCAGCCCCCGACCGGTGGCTTCGGCGCTCCGGTCCAGCCGCAGCAGCAGCCGCAGGCTCCCGGTCCGACGTCGTACCTGTCGCAGCCCGGCCAGTTCGGCCAGCAGAACCCCGGCACGCCGCCCGGCGGCTTCGGCGGTCCGCCGCAGCAGCAGGGCTGAGCCGGAACAGCTCGCGCGGCGGAGGGGTGGCACCGGAATCATCCGGGGTCACCCCTCTTCCGCGTCCGGCGTGCCTCACCTGGATGGCCGAGCGCGACTGACAGAGTGGACCGGTGCCGGTGCTGCAACCCTCCACGCACGGCGGAACCGACGTGCGCCCACCCGAGTTCTCCCGTCCGGAACGCGTCCGGGTCCTGGTGATGACCGCGGCGGGCTCCGTCGTGATCGGCTACGCGGCCGTCGCCGCCCTGCTCGCCCTGATCGCCGCGACGGCCACGAACGCCGCGTTCTCCACGACCGGTGTGCTCACGGCCGCCGCGCCCGGCTGGCTGGTGGCGCACCACGTGCCGCTGCGCTTCGAGGGCGCCGCCCAACTGGGTGTGCTGCCGCTGCTGCCGACCGCGCTGCTGATGCTGCTGGCGGGCCGAGCGGCCGCGGGCGCCGCCGACCGGCTCGGGCTGTACGAGCCGCTCCAGGCCCGCGGTGTGGTGCTGTGCATCGCCGGTGCGCACGCCATCACGGGCGGCACGATCGCGCTGCTGATGGGGGACGGGCCGGTGCGGGCGACACCCGCGGTGGCGTTCTTCGGCTGCGCCGCGGTGTCCGGTGTCGCCGCCACGATCGGGGTCGCCCAGCGCTGCGGGCTGGTCGAGGTGCTGATCGACCGCATCGACCCGGTCGCGCGCCGCGGGATGCGCGCGGGCCTGCTGGCGCTGTTCGTGCTCGGCGGGCTGGGCGCGCTGCTGGTGGCGCTGGGTCTGGCGTTCTCCTGGTCGACGACGAGCGGCCTGTTCGCGGGCGCGGACTCCACGTTCGGCGTCGGCCTCGGTCTCTTCCTGCTGTGCCTCGGCTACCTGCCGAACGCCGTCGTCGCCGCGCTGTCGTACGTGGTCGGCGCGGGCTTCTCGATCGGTCCGGTCGTGATGACGCCGATGCGCTTCGTCGGCGGCGACCTGCCCGCGGTACCGCTGCTGGCCGCACTGCCCGAGCGGCAGCTCGGCTTCCTGCCCGGCCTGCTCCTGCTGCCGCTGCTGCTCGGCGGTGTGGTGGGCTGGTACTGCCGCAAGATCTCCGAACGGCCGTCGACCCGCCTGCGCGCGGTCCTCGTCGCGGGCGTGACGGTCGCCGTGGTGTCGCTCGTGCTCGCCGCGACGGCGGGCGGCAACCTGGGTGACGGCCCCTTCAACCCGGTCACCGTGCCCGCGGGCCTGCTCACGGTGCTCGTGCTGGGCTGGATCGTGCTGCCGGGGTCGTTCGTCGCCTGGTTCGCGGGCCCGCGGCCCAAGCGCGTGCGCGCCGCGGAGGCCCCCGAGGTCGAGCGGATCCCGGACGAGGCGGAGGCCGTCGCCGAGGACGGCGAGGAGGACTTCGACGTCGAGGACGAGGACTACGAGGACGTCGACGAGGAGCTGGCCCTCGAGGACGAGCTGGCGGAGGAGTTCGAGGAGTCGGAGGACGACTACGACGACGAGCCGCTGGACGACGCCGCCGAGGACGAGCTGGACGACTACGACGACGATCCGGGAGCGGACGCCGACGACGGCATCGACCACGACGACATCGACGACGATGTCGACGACCCCGACGAGGACCCGGACGACTCGGAGGACGCCGTCGACGAGGCGCCCGCGGACGACGAACCCGGTGATGAGCCCGGTGGTGGACCCGAGGACGACCCGGACGACGGGTCCCCGGAACCGGACCTGACCGGCAAGGCCCGCTAGGCAACGCCTACGCTTGGTGCTGAGCTGCGGCGATGGTCTTGCCCTCGCCCGGCTGACGTTCCCGCACCGGCCCGCCAGGAGACCACGCTGAACGCCGCAGAACCCAGCACCCTCAGGCTTCCAGTGCCCGCGAGGGTGGTCGTGCTCGTCTCGGGCTCCGGCACCCTCCTCCAGGCACTGCTGGACGCCGCGGAGGATCCCGCCTACCCCGTCGAGGTGGTCGCCGTCGGCGCCGACCGCGACGGCATCGAGGGCCTGGCCCGTGCCGAGCGCGCGGGTGTGCCCGCGTTCTCGGTGAAGCTGCGCGACCACGCCGACCGCGCCGCGTGGGACGTCGCGCTCACGAAGGCGGTCGCCGAGCACGAACCCGACCTGGTGGTCTCCGCCGGGTTCATGAAGATCATCGGTGACGGCTTCCTGGCCCGCTTCGGCGGCCGGATGCTGAACACCCACCCCGCGCTGCTCCCCGCCTTCCCCGGCGCGCACCCCGTGCGCGACGCGGTGGACTACGGCGTCCACGTCACCGGCGCGACCGTGCACCTGGTCGACGCGGGCGTGGACACCGGGCCGATCCTGGCCCAGGAGGCGGTGGCGGTCGAACCCGGCGACGACGCCGACAGCTTGCACGAGCGCATCAAGGTGGTGGAGCGGCGACTGCTCGTCGACGTGGTCGCCAGCCTGGCCCGCGAGGGCTGCACCGTGACCGGACGAAAGGTGAGCATTCCGTGACCACTCCTGCCGAGAGGCGACCGGTTCGTCGGGCACTGATCGGGGTGTCCGACAAGTCGGGGCTGCTGGAACTGGCCTCCGGCCTGCACGCGGCCGGAGTCGAGATCGTGTCGACCGGCGGCACCGCGAAGGCGTTGGCGGACGCGGGCATCCCCGTCGTCCCGGTCGAGCAGGTGACCGGGTTCCCGGAGAGCCTGGACGGCCGCGTCAAGACGCTGCACCCCGGCGTGCACGCGGGTCTGCTCGCGGACACGCGGCGGCCGGAGCACCTGGCGCAGCTCGACGAGCTGGGCATCAAGGCGTTCGACCTGCTCGTGGTGAACCTGTACCCGTTCGCCCAGACCGTCGCGTCCGGCGCGTCGGTCGACGAGTGCGTCGAGCAGATCGACATCGGCGGCCCCGCGATGGTCCGCGCGTCGGCGAAGAACCACGCCAGCGTCGCCGTCGTGGTCGACCCGACCCGCTACGGGTGGGTGCTGGAGCAGGTCGCCGCGGGTGGTTTCACGCTCGCGGACCGGCAGCTGCTGGCGCTGGGCGCGTTCCGCCACACCGCTTCCTACGACGTCGCCGTCGCGTCCTGGCTGGGCTCCGCGCTCACCTCGGACGACGAGGGCACCGGCTTCCCCGGCTGGGTCGGCGCGACCTGGAACCGCTCGAACGTGCTGCGCTACGGCGAGAACCCGCACCAGAAGGCCGCGCTGTACACGCAGGGCGACGGCCGCACCGGGCTCGCGACCGCGCGGCAGCTGCACGGCAAGGAGATGTCGTACAACAACTACCTCGACGGTGACGCCGCCTGGCGCGCCGCGTGGGACCACGAGCTGCCGTGCGTCGCGATCATCAAGCACGCCAACCCGTGCGGCATCGCGGTGTCCACCGTGGAGGGTCCGGCGGCCATCGCCGAGGCCCACCGCAAGGCGCACGCGTGCGACCCGACCAGCGCGTTCGGCGGGATCATCGCGGCGAACCGCGAGGTCACCGTGGACATGGCCGAGCAGGTCGCGGAGATCTTCACCGAGGTCGTGATCGCCCCGTCGTACGCCGACGGCGCGGTGGACGTGCTGTCCCGCAAGAAGAACGTCCGCATCCTGATCGCCGAGCCGCCCGTGCGGCAGGGCGTGGAGCTGCGCCCGGTCTCCGGCGGCCTGCTGCTCCAGGGCAAGGACGTCATCGACGCCGAGGGCGACGACCCGAGCAAGTGGACCCTCGCCTGCGGCGCGCCGCTGTCCGACGCCGAGCTGTCGGACCTGGCGTTCGCGTGGCGCTCGTGCCGCGCGGTCAAGTCCAACGCGATCCTGCTGGCCAAGGACGGCGCCACCGTCGGCGTCGGCATGGGCCAGGTCAACCGGGTCGACTCCGCGAAGCTCGCGGTGACCCGCGCGGGTGAGCGCGTGCGGGGCTCGATGGCGGCCTCCGACGCGTTCTTCCCGTTCCCGGACGGCCTCCAGGTGCTGCTCGACGCCGGTGTCCGCGCCGTCGTGCAGCCCGGTGGCTCCGTGCGCGACCCCGAGGTCATCGCCGCCGCCGAGGCCGCGGGCGTCACGATGTACCTCACGGGCACGCGCCACTTCGCGCACTAGGGCGCTCGGAGGCCGGTGGGCCCCACCCACCGGCCTCCGGCGTTCGCTCAGCCGAGGAACTCGGCACCGCGGGTGACGGCGGCGAAGGCGTTCACGACGCCGTGGCCGTAGAACCCGTTGAACGCCAAGTCCCCTTCGCAGGTCGCGGTGTACTCGGGTCCACGACCCGTGTGCTCGTAGGACACCGTCCTCGGTGTGGGGCACGGGACCTTGTCGGCCGTGCCCTTGAGCACCCTCTCCACCTCGTCCGGCGCCAGCGTGAGCGTGCCGGGGTGGGCCGGGTCCGCCTCGCCGTACTGGCTGACCGTCAGCGCGGCCGTCGCGGAGACGTGGGGCGCCGCCATCGAGGTGCCGTCCAGGAAGGTGTAGAACGCGCACCTGGTGCCCGAGCAGTGCTTCACCACGTGGTTCTTCACGCCGTCCGGGGTGATGTTGCCGTCCGCGTCGATGAAGCCCTTGGCCAGCGAGGCGCCGCGGGGGTACGTGGACAGGATCCGGTTCTCCCTGGTCTCGTACCAGGGCGTGCCGAAGTAGTCCTTGAAGTACCCGCCCGGCGCGGACAGGTCGATCCGCTCGACCCCGTAGTCGGAGCGGTCGGACTTCGCCTGCGACGGCCCCAGCGCCGAGACGCCCAGCACGTGCCCGCCCTCCGCGGGCATCTTGAGGCAGGTGGCGTTGTCGATCGGCCGCGGGTACGTCCCGCCCTCCGGGAAGTTCGGGCTCGACGTGTCGGGGCGCGGCTTGCCGAGGTCGTCGTAGTTGTTGCCCGCTGAGCTGACCAGCGTCACGCCCTTGCCGTGCGCGTAGTCCAGCGCGCGCTGGAAGGCGGCGACGATCGTGCGCTGCTCGGTCTGGAACTCCGGTGCGTCGTTGGGGTTCGAGGCGCAGTTGTACCGCCAGGGGTCGACGTAGAACGACATGTTGATCACGTCGAGGCCGATGTCGGCGCCGTAGGTCAACCCGTCGACGACCGGCTGGAGGAACGCGAACCCGCTGTCCTGGGTCGCGCGGAGGTTGACGAGCGTGATGCCGGGCGCGACGCCCGCCGTGCCGAACCCGTTGGTGGCGGCGGCGATGATGCCCGCGACGTGCGTGCCGTGCCCGTCGTCGTCGACGTCCACGGGGTCGACGCAGCTCGCGACCTCGCACGGCCCGTCGACGACCGGGACGTCGCGGGTGAAGTTGCGGGACAGCCCCCGGTTCAGGCGGGTCGTCAGGTCCGGGTGGCTGCCGTCGATGCCGCTGTCCAGCACGCCGACGTGCACCCGCGGGTCACCGAGCTGCCGATCCCTGGCCAGGTCCGCGCGCACCATCCGCAGCCCCCACTGCTGCTCCTCCAGCGGGTCGGTCGCCCGCTCGGGCGCGGGCGGCGGGTCGGCCACCGGGCCCGGCTCGGCGGCCGTCGCTCCGGTGGTCTCCTCGATCGTGAAGTCGCGGGCCGCGCCGAACACCGCGTCCGACGCCGAGACCTGCTGGATGAACCCCGTCTTCGGCGCCCGCGCGCTCACGGTGCCGACAGCGGTGTTCTCCTTGATCACGGTGCCGCCCGCCGAGCGGATGGCGGCGATGGCCGCGTCGCGGCTCGCCCCCGCTTCGACGAGCACGGTGTACCCGCTCAACACCTGCGCCCCCGCCACCGCGACACCCGACAGCAACAGCGGTGCCAACAACACCGCTGGAACCCACCTGTTCCTCATGGTTCCCCCTCCGGTCCGGTCCTTCGAGGTCGAAGACCTACCCGGGTCCGGATGTTCACGGTCGGGACCCGGTGGGTTGTCAAACAACCCCGAAGATCGGGCACGGGTCGTCGACACCCGAACGGCCCACGGGCATTGACACCGGGCAGGCCGAACCCGATAAGATCGACCACGTCGTTCGAACACGTGTTCGATAGACTGCAAGCCGCCGACTTCCCACGGCGGTCCGTGTTCAGGGGTGCTCACGGACGGTGGGAGGAGGCTGGGTGTCCAGGTCGGCAACGGCGATGTCGGTCGCGCTCGGGGTAGACGCGACCGGCGGGCTGACCATTCCAGCCACCGAGATCACGGGGCGGGTCCTGCCGGTTCGCGGGGAACTCGCGGACCTGCTCCCGTGGGGCGGCTTGAGGCGCGGCAGCACGGTGTCGGTGCGCGGATCGACATCGTTGCTGCTCGCGCTGCTCTCCACGGCGACGGCCGAGGGCTGCTGGGCAGCGGTCGTCGGTCTGCCGAGCCTGGGCGTGCTCGCGGCGGCGGAACTGGGGGTCGCCGTGCGCCGCCTGGCTCTCGTGCCCGAGCCGGGCACCGACCCGGTGGTGGTCGAACGCACGGTCGCGGCCCTGCTCGACGGCATCGACCTCGTCTCGGTCGCCGTCCCCGTCACCCCGCACACGGCCCGCAGGCTCTCCGCGCGTGCCCGCCAGCGCAAGGCGGTGCTGGTCCCGTTCGGCGCGTGGCCGGGGGCGGACGTGGAACTGCGCGTCGGGGAGGGCCGCTGGAGCGGTCTCGGCGCGGGCCACGGCGTGCTCGCGGAACGCGAGGTGGTCGTGCACGCGGGTGGTCGCGGTGCCGCGTCACGTCCGGTGCGCGCCGGTTTCCTGCTGCCCGCTCCCGGTGGTGGCGTCGGTCCGAGCAGGCCTGTCGTTCGGCCGGTGGTGGCGGTGGCCGGGTGATGGGGTGCGTCGGGTGGTGGCGTCGGTTCGAGCGGGCCTGTCGTGCGGCCGGTGGTGGCCGGGTGGTGGGCCGCGGGTGGGGCGCGTCGAGCGGTGACTTCGGTTCCGGGTGGCCGGTCGTCGCGGGGGCTGCCGGCCGTGGCGGGATGGCTGGGGCGCGGGTGGTCGCGGGGGTGGCTGGGGCGCGGGTGTTGCGGCTGGGGGCTGTCGGTCGGGCCGGGTGCGCGGTGCGGAGGTCTGGTTCGCGGTCGGTCGTGGGAGTGGTCGCGCCGTCGGTGTTGAGGGCCCCCGGTTCGGCGGGGTTTCCCCGCCGCGGCTCGATTCGTGAGCGACTGTGCGGGGCGGTGGCGGGGTGACGGGCGGTGGGCGGGGGGTGCTGCTCGGGCCGGTTCGCGGTGTGGCGTGGGTGGTGCCGCTGGTCGTGGAGTGCTCGGTCCGGGTGTCTCGGGCGGGGGCCGTGCCCGGTGCGGGTCGTCCTGCCAAGGCCCGGTGGGTTCCGGGGCCGACGTGCGTGGAGGAGGAGATCGCCGCGCTGCCCGGCCGCTACGAGGTCCGTCTCGGTCCAGGGCGTCGGGGGGATCGGCTGGCGGAGGTCCCGCGGCGGGGAAGGGCCTGCGGAGGCGGTCGGTCGAGCCGGTTCCCGCTCGTCCGGGCGTGGCTGTGGTGCGTGCGGAGGGCGGGGTGGTCGTGGTGCGGACGCTGACCGTCTGGTGCCAGGACTGGCCGGTGGTCGCGGCTTCGGCGGCGGCCGGGTCGCCCGCGCAGGTGCCCGCCGCCGTGGTGCTCGGCAACGAGGTCGTCCACTGCTCGGCCACGGCCCGCGCGGAGGGCGTGCGGCGCGGGCAGCGGAAGCGGGCCGCCCAAGCCCGGTGCCCGGAGGTGGTGCTGTTCGAGGACGACCCGGAGCGGGACGCGCGGGTGTTCGAGCCGGTGGCCGCCGCCGTCGAGCACCTCGCGCCGGGGATCGAGGTCGTGCGGCCCGGTCTGGTCGCGGTGCCCGCCCGAGGCCCGGTCGGGTACTTCGGGAGCGCGGAGAAGGCCGCGGAGGCGGTGATCGACCACATCGCGGACACGACCGGGGTCGAGGCGCAGGTGGGGGTCGCGGACGGCCTGTTCGCGGCCACGCTCGCGGCCCACCGCGGGCTGGTCGTGCCGGAAGGCCGGGCAGCGGAGTTCCTGGCGCCGCTGGGGATCGCCGAGCTCGACCAGCCCGCCGAACGCCGCGGGGGCCGACCCGAACTGGTGGACCTGCTGCGGCGACTGGGTTTGCGGACGCTGGGGGCGTTCGCGGAGATCCCGGAGCGGGACGTGGCGTCGCGGTTCGGCGGGGAGGCGGTGCTCGCCCACCGGCTGGCCCGCGGGCTGGAGGAACGGGCGCACGACCGGCGCACGCCACCACCGGAGCTGTCCGTCGAGCAGCGCCTCGACCCGCCGGTGGACCGGGTGGACGCCGCCGCGTTCGTCGCGAAGGGACTGGCCGAGCTGCTGCACGTCGGGCTCGTGGCCAGGGGCTTGGCGTGCACCCGGCTGGGGATCCGGGCGACCACCGAGAACGGCGAGGAGCTGTCACGGGTGTGGCGGTGCGCGGAACCGCTGACCCCGCAGGGGATCTCGGACCGGGTGCGGTGGCAGCTCGACGGCTGGCTGACGACCACCCGGCTCACCTCGGGCGTCACCGTGCTGCGGCTCGACCCCGAGGAGGTGGTGGGTGCGGCCGCGCTGCAACTGGGGCTGCTGGACCAGAGCCAGGGCGACGTGGCGGACCGGGCAGCACGGGCGCTGGTGCACGTCCAGGGCCTGCTCGGGCCCGGAGCGGTGGTGACGCCGGTGCTGGGCGGCGGCCGGGGGCCCGCCGAACGGGTGCGGCTCGTGCCGTGGGGTGACGAGCGCGTGCCCGCCTCGGACCCGGACCAGCCGTGGCCCGCGCGGCTGCCCGCGCCGTCACCCGCGACGGTGCCGGTGGAACCGGTGCCGGTCGGGCTGGTGGACGCCGCGGGCGCGGACGTCGGCGTGACCGGCCGCTACGAGCTGACCGCGCCGCCGCACCGGGTGCTGCTCGGCGGCAGGTCCCAGGAGGTGCGGGGCTGGGCAGGGCCGTGGCCGGTCGACGAACGGTGGTGGGACCCCGGGGCGGCCCACCGGGCGGCGCGCCTCCAGGTGCTGACCGCGGGGGAGAACGGGGCGGAGCAAGCGTTCCTGCTGGTGCGCACGGGCGGCCGGTGGGCGGTGGAAGGGGTGTACGACTGATGGCTGACGACTACCAGGGCATCGTGGACTGGTTGCGGGAGGCGGGCGAGATCGACCAGGACGGCGAACGGCAGGAAGCGCCCGCGTACCTGGCCTGGTTCGGCTGGACACCGAGGCCGGTGCTGGTGCCGTTGCCGAGGCGGGCCCCCGACGAGCTGTTCTGATGGGGTGGAACAACCCGCCGGTGCGCTGGTCCGACCTGGAGCGCGCGCTGTCCGGCAAGCCGTACGAGAAGGGCGACGGCGGTGACAGCCCGGCCTGGACGCACCACCGCGAGCGGTACACGGCGTCACCGGAGCAGGGGCTGCGGGTCGACGAGCTGGGGATGCTCCAGACCCGCACGCCGTACGTGGAGCTGCACGCGCACTCCAACTTCAGCTTCCTGGACGGCGCGAGCCACCCGGAGGAACTGGTGGAGGCGGCGCAGCAGCTCGGTCTCGACGGCGTCGCGCTGACCGACCACGACGGCGTGTACGGCGTGGTGCGGTTCGCCGAGGCGGCGAAGGAACTGGGCGTGCGCACGGTGTTCGGCTCCGAGCTGAGCGTCGGGCTCTCCCAGCCGCAGAACGGGGTCCCGGACCCGGAGGGCGAGCACCTGCTGCTGCTCGCCCTCCGCGAGACCGGCTACTACGAGCTGTGCCGCACGATCACCAACGGGCAGTTGGCCGAGGGGGCGGAGAAGGGGCGGCCGGTCTACGACCTGGAGCAGGTGGTGGCCGACACCCGCGAGAACTGCGTCGTGCTCACGGGGTGCCGCAAGGGGGCGGTGCGGCGGGCGCTCGACCGCGAGGGGCCGGAGGCGGCGTTCGCGCAGCTGCGGAAGCTGGTCGAGCTGTACAGCGCGGAACGCGTGTTCGTGGAGCTGACCGACCACGGGTTCCCCGGTGACAGCACCAGGAACGACCTCCTCGCGGGCATGGCGACCGATCTCGGGTTGCCCACGGTCGCCACCAACGCCGTGCACTACGCCACCCAGTCGCGGGCTCGGCTGGCCGCGGCGATGGCGGCCGTGCGGGCGCGGCGCAGCCTGGACGAGATGGCCGGGTGGCTGCCGCCCGCCGCCGGGGCGTGCATGCGGTCCGGTGAGGAGATGGCCCGGCGGTTCGCGCGCTACCCCGGAGCCGTGCACCGGGCCGCGGTGCTGGGGTTGCAGTGCGTGTTCGACCTCAGGCTGGTGGCGCCGAAGCTGCCGCCGTTCGACGTGCCCGCCGGTGAGACGGAGATCAGCCACCTGCGGAACCTGACCCGTGAGGGGGCTGCCCGGCGGTACTTCTCCGTCGGGGAGAACCCCAAGGCGTTCCAGCAGGTCGAGCACGAGCTGCGGATCATCGAGGACCTGGGGTTCCCCGGCTACTTCCTCGTCGTGCACGACATCGTCCGGTTCTGCCGCGAGCGCGGCATCCTCTGCCAGGGCCGGGGGTCGGCGGCGAACTCCGCCGTCTGCTTCGCGCTCGGCATCACGAACGTCGACGCGGTGCGCTTCGAGCTGCTGTTCGAGCGGTTCCTCGCCCCGGCGCGCGACGGACCGCCGGACATCGACCTGGACATCGAGTCGGACCGCCGCGAGGAGGTGATCCAGTACGTCTACGAGAAGTACGGCCGCAGGCACGCGGCGCAGGTGGCGAACGTGATCAGCTACCGCGCGAAGTCCGCGATCCGGGACGTGGCGCGGGCTCTCGGCTACTCGGCGGGGCAGCAGGACGCGTGGAGCCGGGAGATCGACCGCTGGGGGCCGTTGCGCGAGACCGCGGCGGACAGCGGGATCCCGTTGCCCGTGGTGGAGTTGGCGGCGCAGCTGGAGAACTTCCCGCGCCACCTGGGAATCCACTCCGGTGGCATGGTCATCTGCGACCGGCCGGTCAGCGAGGTGTGCCCGGTGGAGCCCGCGCGGATGGCGAACCGGACCGTGCTCCAGTGGGACAAGGACGACTGCGCGTCGATCAACCTGGTCAAGTTCGACCTGCTCGGCCTGGGGATGCTGTCCGCGCTGCACTACGCGATCGACCTGGTGCGGGAGCACCACGGGGTCGAGGTCGACCTCGGGCGCATCGACCTGGCCGACGGCGCGGTCTACGACATGCTGTGCCGCGCGGATTCCGTCGGCGTCTTCCAGGTGGAGAGCCGGGCCCAGATGGCGACGCTGCCCCGGCTCAAGCCCAGGGAGTTCTACGACCTGGTGGTGGAGGTCGCCCTGATCCGGCCGGGCCCCATCCAGGGCGGCTCGGTGCACCCGTACATCCGGCGGCGCAACGGGAAGGAGAAGTGGGAGCACGACCACCCCCGGTTGAAGAAGGCGCTGGACCGGACCTACGGGGTGCCGCTGTTCCAGGAGCAGCTGATGCAGATCGCCGTGGACGTCGCCGACTTCACGCCCGCCGAGGCGGACGAGCTGCGGCGGGCCATGGGGGCCAAGAGGTCCACCTTCCGGATGGAGAGGTTGCGCGACCGGTTCTACGCCGGGTGCGCCCGGCACGGCATCGAGGAGGACCTGGCAGGCCGGATCTACGCGAAGCTGTTGGCGTTCGCCAACTTCGGGTTCCCCGAGAGCCACGCGCTGAGCTTCGCCCACCTGGTCTTCGTCAGCGCCTGGTTCAAGCTGTACTACCCGGCGGCGTTCTGCGCGGCCCTGCTGCGCGCCCAGCCGATGGGCTTCTACTCGCCGCAGTCACTCGTGGCAGACGCCCGCAGGCACGGCGTCCGGGTCTTCGGCCCGGACGTCAACGCGAGCCTTCCCCACGCGGGCCTGGAACTCTTCGAGGGGAAGCAGGCGGTGCGGATCGGGTTGGCGTCCGTTCGCACCATCGGGCAGTCCGCGGCCGAGGCGCTGGTGGCGGAACGCGACCGCGGCGGTCCGTTCCGCGACCTGGTGGACGTCGGGGCAAGACTGCGACTGACCACCCCGCAGGTGGAGGCGCTGGCGACGGCGGGCGCGTTCGGCGGCTTCGGCGTGGCGAGAAGGGAAGCCCTGTGGGCGGCCGGAGCGGTGGCGAACACGCGCCCGGACCGCCTACCGGGAACAGTGGTGGGCACGACCGCCCCGTCGTTGCCGGGAATGGACGAGATCGAACTGGCAGTGGCCGACGTCTGGGCCACCGGCCTGTCCCCGGACAGCTTCCCAACCCAATTCGTCCGCGACCGCCTCACCGCACTGGGAGCACTGCCAACGAACAACCTGGCGAACCTCCACCCCGGCACCAGGGTCCTCATAGGCGGCGCGGTGACCCACCGCCAGCGACCGGCCACGGCAGGCGGCGTCACATTCCTGAACGTCGAAGACGAAACGGGCATGGTCAACGTCGTCTGCACCACCGGCCTGTGGGCGAAGTACCGCCGGGTGGCCCTGAACAGCCCAGCCCTGCTGGTACGGGGAACAGTGGAAATCGCCGAAGGCGTGGTCAGCGTCCTAGCGGACCGCTTGCAACACCTGGACCTGCGAATCCCGTCCAGATCCCGCGACTTCAGGTGAGGGACGTCAGCTCAAGCAGTGGACCATTGTAGGATCTCAAAACCGACTGCCAATTCTCATTCGAGAATGCCACCATGCTGCCACTTGGCAGCGCGCGTGAGACTGGGCTGTTCGGGTAGGACTCCGGCCGTGGGGTCATGCGTCGTGTTGCTGGTGCCGATGGTGGATGTGTGGCTCACACACGGTCCGCTCACCCTGATGGCGACGCATCGGTGGACGGGTCCGCAGTCGGATCGGTGTCTGTGGGTTTTCGTCGTCCGGGCGAGGCCATGAAGGTCGTCTGTCCATGGGACCGGGTCGACGCGGATGCGTTGGGGATGGCGTTGCCCTGGCGGACTTTCCGGTGGCACCACGGACAGAGGCACTATCCCGGCTCCTACTGGTCCGCCACCGTACGCGATCTCGTGATCTACGAGTCCAGGCTTGAGCTGACACGGCTTCTGTACGCCGATCACGACCGGTCGGTGCGTCACATCGTCGCCCAGCCGTTCTTGTTGAAGGCCGAGGTCTCCGGTGCGGTGCGCAGGCACATCCCGGACTACCTCCTGCTCACAGACCGGGGACCGGTCGTGGTGGACGTGAAGCCCCGACATCGGATGCTCGGGCAGAGCACTGTCTTCACCTTCGGGTGGACGCGGCGGACAGTGGAGTCGAAGGGCTGGCGTTATGAGGTGTGGAACGAGCCGCCGCCGATGGAGTTGGAGAACGTGCGGTTCTTGGCGGGCTTCCGCCGCGATTGGCTGTTCGACCCGTCATTGCTGGCGTTGCTGAGGGCGGCGGATCTCGACGGGGCCACGCTCGCGCAGGCTTACCGGTTCCCGACCGGCCATCTGCGGTCGAGGGTGCGCTCGGCGGTGTTGCACCTGCTGTGGTGTCAGCACTTCGTCGTCGACTTCGATCGTCCGTTGAGCCTGGCCAGCGTGTTGAGGCGGCCGACGTGAGCGACGCCGTGGTCCGGCTCGGAGTCGGGACCCGTCTGCTCTACGACGGTGAGGTCGCCGAGGTGGTGGAGTTGCTCTGCACCGCCTCGAACAACGAGGTGGTGCTCAATGTCGTCCGTGCCGCGCGGATCGTTCGTGTCGCGGTGAAAGAGTTGCTGACCTCGGATCGCGTCCGGGTGATCCCGGACCGGCCGGGGCCGTCCTCCGATGATGCGGGCGAGATCGCGAGCGTGGTGCTGTCGGCGCTGAGCGAGCGGGAGAAACGGCAGGTCCTGGAACTGGCCGCACACGTGCGGGAAGTGCTCACGGGTTATCGCTGCGGCAGTGGTGACCTGGCGGAGGCCGGGGAGCCGCGTGCGCAGTTCGAGCCGGGACTACCGTTGATGGTCCGATACAAGGCGAAGGCGTCCGAGTTGGGCGTGAGCGTGCGCACGGTCAGGCAGTGGGTGTCGGACTTCGGGCGTGACGGCGTGGCCGGGCTGGTGTCCAAGAGCGCCCGCCGCGGGCCGGGTGGACGGGTGGACGGGCGGTGGGTGGAGATCGCCTTGGAAGTCATGGTCGAGCACACCGGCGAGTCCAAGCCGTCCCGGACGATGGTGATCGACCGCGCGAACGCGCGGGTCCTGGCCCGTTTCGGTGCTGGTGTCGTCAAGCCGCCCAGCAGGGCGACGGCGTTTCGGATGCTGGGGGAGTTGGAGCGGCGGCATCCGACGTTCCGGCTCAGCGCCAAGCGGAACCGGGACATCGCCGATCGGCCCACCGAGGTCCACGGGAAGCTGCGGCCGACCCGTCCCGGCGAGTACGTGTTGATGGACACCACGCGGCTGGACGTGTTCGCGCTGGACCCGATGACGCTGCGGTGGGTGCAGGCGGAGTTGACGGTGGCCATGGACTGGTACACCCGCTGCATCACCGGGATCAGGATCACGCCGGTCTCCACCAAGTCGGTGGACGTGGCGTCCGTGCTCTACCAGTGCTACCGGCCACGCCCGGCCGGGCGCGACTGGCCGGTGCATGCGGTGTGGCCCGAGCACGGCGTTCCCCGATCGGTGCTGGTGGACACCGCCGCCCTGGAGCGGCCGGGTGCGGCGTCGCCGGCGGTGGCGCCGGAGACGATCGTGGTCGACCACGGCAAGGTGTTCGTGTCCGAGCACCTGACCAGCGTGTGCCGTCGGATGGGGATCTCGATCCAACCGGCGAGGCTGCGCACGGGCCGGGACAAGGGCCCGGTGGAGAGGTTCTTCCGCACGCTTCGGGAGGATCTCCTCCAGGCGTTGCCGGGCTACAAGGGGCCGGATGTCCACTCGCGGGGGTCGCATCCCGAGGCGGAGGCGTTCTTCTTCCTCGACGAGCTCGAAGCGGTGATCAGGGAGTGGGTCGCGGTCGTCTATCACCAGCGGCCGCACAGCGGACTGGTCGATCCCCGTGTGCCGGGTCTGCGGATGTCGCCGGCTCAGATGTTCGAGCACGGCATCGCGCGGGCCGGCTGGATCGAGGTCCCCCGCGACCGGGACCTCGCCTACGAGTTCCTCAAGACCGAGTGGCGCACGATCCAGCACTACGGCGTGGAGATCGCCGGCCGCCGCTACCGGGCCGGGGCGCTGGCGACGTTGGTGAACACGACCAGCCCCTACACCGGCAAGGCCAAGGGGCGGTGGCCGTTCCAGCTCGACCCGGACGACGTGACCCGCGCCTACTTCCGCGATCCACACACCCGCCGGTGGCACACCCTGCTCTGGGAGCACGCGCCGGCGTTGGAGATGCCGCTGAGCGAGGACGCGCTGGACTTCGCCCGCACACTGGCCGCGGCTAGGTACACCTACCCGGACGACAAGGTCGCGGTCGCCGATCTGTTCCAACGCTGGAGTCTCGGGCTGGGCACGACGCCGGCCGAGCGGCGGATGGCGTTGAGGCTGTCGCGCGAGCAGTCGGCGCTCGACCTGCCCGAGCCACAGGGCGAGGCGCCGGTGTCGGTGTTGCCCTCGGTGGCCCGTGTCCTGACCGCCGGCACGGACGACGGGGCGGCGGAGCCGCAGGACGAGCCGGTGGCGGAGACGGGGGACGAGGACGCGGAGGACCTGCAGGCGCTGGCGCACGAGGACGACTTCTATGCCGACGCGTTGGAGGACGTGTGAGCACGGCCGGGTTGGACAACCTCACGCTGGCGCGCAAGGAAGGCTGGCAGCGTTTCGTTCAAGCGACCGCCCGGGTGCGGCCGGAGCCGTTGACCCGCGGGCGGATCGGTGGGCTCGGGGAGGGTGCGCGGGCCGATTACGACCGGCGGCGGCGGGAATGGCACGCGAACCTGGGCCCGTTGCGGACACCTCAGCTGGCGGGCTTGCACGAGGACTTGTGGGACATCGTGGACAGCAACGCCCACGACGGGGACAAGGCCAAGGGCGCGGTGGCGATCGACGCGTTCCCGGGTTTGGGCAAGACCACCTCGGTGTTGGCGTTCGCCAAGCAGTTCCACCTGCGCGAGATCGCCGAGCACGGCGACCGGACGCCGGAGGGGCACCAGCGGTTACCGGTGTGCCGGGTCGGGCTGACCGGCAACACCGGGTTGAAGGACTTCAACCGCGCGATGCTGGAGTTCTTCGCCCATCCGGGCAACATCCGCGGCACCGCCGCCCAGTTCGCCTCCCGCGCGCTGGACTGCATGATCAGCTGTCACGTGCGGCTGCTGATCGTGGACGACCTGCACTTCCTGCGGTGGCGCAACACCTCGGGTGTGGAGATCAGCAACCACTTCAAGTACATCGCCAACGAGTACCCGGTCACCCTGGTGTTCGTCGGCGTCGGCCTGGCCGAACGGGGTCTGCTCGACGAGGTCGACGCGCTGGGCAACCCGGTGCTGGCCCAGTCCGGCCGGCGCACCACGCCGCTGGGGATGGAGCCGTTCCTGATCGACACCCAGGAGCGTCGGCGGCAGTGGCGTGGTGTGCTGTTGGCGATCGAGCAGCGTCTGGTGCTGGCCGACGCCCGGCGGGGGATGCTGGCCGACGAGCTGCCCGATTACCTGTTCGCGCGCTCCACCGGCCACATCGGCTCGCTGATGACGCTGATCAACCGTGGCTGCCAGCGCGCCGTGCGCACTGGGGCCGAGCGCCTGGATCGGGAGGTGCTGGACCGGGTGAAGAACGACGCCGCCGCGGAGAACGCCCGCCGTGAACTCGCCGCGGCGCTGGACCGGCGGCGCATCACCAGCCGCGTCACCCCCGGCAGATCCCGCTCGGTCGCGGGCGCGCCGTGACCGGCCTGCGGCGGCTGCCGATCGTGGTGGACCCGGTGCCCGGTGAGGGGCTGGATTCCTGGTTGGAGGCGTTGTCGCGGCGGCTCGCGACGCCGGTGTCGGAACTGCTGCCCGTGCTCGGGTTGGGGCAGGCGCGGCGGCGCGGCGCAAGGCTGCCCGCGTTCGCGGTGTGCCTGCGGGCACGGGAGTCGTCGCGGGTCGCGGCGGCGACCGGGATCGCGCCCGCGGCGGTGCGGGCGATGACGCTGGCCCGCTACGACGCGGTGGCGCTGCGGGTCGACCACACCGCGCGGCGGGTGGTGGCGCAGTACGTGTGGGCCCGTCGACGCGGCACGTGGTTCTGTCCGCGGTGCCTGGCCGACAACGGCGGCCGATGGCTGCTGCGGTGGCGACTCGGTTGGTCGTTCGCCTGCACCCGCCACCGCTGCCTGCTCGCCGACCGCTGTCCGAGCTGCGGGCAGGTCCCACAGCGGCGCACCATGTGGCTGCGCGTACCGCAGGCGTCACGCTGCCTGGAGCATCCCGCCTCGGCGGGGCGCCGGAACCTCCGCTGCGACACCGACCTCACCACCGCACCAGTGGTCGCCCTCGCCGCAGACCATCCGGTGCTGCACGCCCAAGACCTCGTCGACACGATGCTCACCACCGGTACGGCGGGCTTCGGCCTCTACACCGGCATCCCGGCCGCGCGGCTGCTCACGGACCTGGCGGTGCTGGCGCCACGGATCCTGCGCACCACGGCGACACCGGTCGACGACCCCGTTCTCGCCGGCCTGGCCGATGCCTACCGGGCAGCCCTGACCGACCCGTCGGCATCGGCAACACCCGGCGCGCGCGGGCGGGCGACCACACCGACCAGCGCCCCGCTCACCGCGGTCGTCACCACCCGCGTCCTGGCGGTGCTGTCCAGCACCGACGAGCACACCGCGGCCACGATGCTGGCCACGATGGGCACCCCGGGCGATGCCACCCGCCGCCTGCTGGCCGCCCACCACGAACCCGTGCACACGAAAACCCTCACGCCGACACTCACCGGCGTCCTGCGCCACGCCCGCCGCACCGTGTTCCCACCATCCCCACGGGCCTGCCTGCCCGGTTCTGCTCGACCTCGTTCGAGGCCGGGATGGTCCGGCGACCTGCTCGGCGGACCTCAGACCTGCCCCGACCGTGACCGGTCGGCACAGCTGCCGGTGGTGTTCTGGCCCTGGTGGACTCTGCGCCTGGCACCGCACTGGGGCGTGCAACGCCTGTTCCGCGGCGCACTGGCCTGCCTGACCCTCGCCGCCGGCACCGCGCTGTCGATCACCCGGGCCACCGCCCTGCTCGGCCCCGGCGTCTCCGCCGACTACGTGGCCGCCACGCTGCGGCGCCTCACCGACGACCCCGCCTGGAACGCACAACGCACCGCGCTGCGCCGCATCGCCCACCATCTCGACACCCACGGCAGCCCCATCGACTACGCCCGCCGCCGCACCCTCGACTACACCACCCTGCTACCCGAACCCCGATGGCGCACGCTCGTCGCCCGCACCGGCATCCGGCGCAGCCACGGCACGCTGCGCACCCTGCGCTGCGTGCTGTTCGAAACCCTCAGCGGACTGCCCGCCGCGCTCGCGCCCGCGGCGTTCGCACCCGGCACCAAAGAGCAGCGGGACGCCGTCGCCGACCACCCGACCCTGCTCACCACCCACCTCGCCCACGAACTCGATCTCGCGGCCAGGGAATTTCTCGCAGCCCACGGCATCGACGAACCCGTCACCTGGCAACCACCCCGAACCCTCGCCGAGGGCCTCCACCTACCCGGACCCGACCCAGACACCCTCGCCACCGAACCGCTGCATCCCCTGCTCGCCGCCGGGATCCCGCTCGGCCGGGCCGCCGCGCAATCGGGCATGTCGCCGGCCGCCGCCCGCTACCTGCTGACGCAATCCCCACCCGGCACAGCCGCCGACCCCGTCCAGGAACACCTCCAGCGTCGGCTCCCCTCGGACCTGTTCCGCGACCTCTACGAGAACCAGGGCCGGTCGCTTTCCACGCTCGCCGCCCACTACCGGGTCAACCGCCGCCGGATCACGCGGCTCGCCACCGCCTACGACATCCCCCTGCGCGACCCACACCGGCCACCTGCCGGCATCACCCGCGAGTGGCTCACCGAGCACTACGTCGACGGCGGCCGGTCAGCCGAGGAACTCGCCGCCGAACTCGGCCTGCACCCCAACACCGTGCTGCGCTGGTGCCGACGCCACGACCTGGCCGTCCGCCCGGCCGGAGCACACGGCCACCGCAGCGCCCGCCACTCCACCGACACCGTCCCGCCCGAGCTGCACCCGGCGCTCACCGGCACCCGCCCGTGGAAACGCCTGGCCGCGTTCGCCGAAACGCGCAACCACGCGACACTTCAGGACGCGGCCGCAGCCCTCGGCCTCGATCGAAAGACCCTCGACCGCTACGTCCGGCGACTCGAGAACGAACTCGGCCACCAGCTCGTTCACCGCGACGGCACAGACCTCCGCACCCACACCACGCTCACCATCGAGGGGAACACCTTCGCCCAGACGATCGCAGCCCAGCTCAACCGGCAACCCGAACTTGCGCCTGCCGCGCTCGCCATCCGCAAAACCGACTGAAGTGGGTCGCAGACCGAGGAACTGTACCTGCCCAGTCCTGGGTCGCCGACCGGAAGCGGCGTTGGGACGCGACGGTGTCCGACGAGGTCGAGTTCGCGACCGCGGCCTCCGCCCACTCGACGCGTTTCGTCTGTTGGCGTTAACATTCACTATGGTCGATGCCGAGCACGTCGCGACTTTCGATACGTCTCTACGGCTGGATGAGGGCTCTCGCGCGGAGTTGCTGGCCGTGGTGGTTGACGCTAACGCCTACGGTCGCGCCAAGCCGAACCTAGACGACCTCGAGCACATGGCACGTCGGTTGCATGGGATCGGCAAGCAAACCTGGGTTCCCGAGCCGGTGGCCTGGGAATGGGCTGAGCACCTCGGCACCGACTGGCGCACCCTCATGACAGCCCAGTCCGACCTTCGCAAGAATCTCCGACGTGGCCGGGTACCCATGACTGAGCCGCTATATGAGGACGAGGCAGGAGTAATCGACGCTTTCATGACGGCTATCCAAGCCATCGATCATGTCCGAGTAATCAGCGTGACACCCCACAGTGCCTTAGAAGGTTTGAAGGACCAGGTCTTGCAGCGTCCGCCGGGAAAACGGAAAGAGAAGGTGAAAACCGGCGGTAGCGATGCTGCTTGGCTTCGCGATGTCATCTTGGCCGCCAACGGAGCGGTAGATCGCTTGCTGTTCCTCACCGAGGACAGGGATATCACCCGCGCCTGCGAGGCATGGGGCATGCCCACGCCAAGGACGCGGACGCGGCTCCAGTTGCGATCGACGTTGTTCGATGTCACTGTTGATGATGAACGCGCGACTCGCGCCGTGGTGCGCTATCTCCTGGAACGACTGCCGATCGATCTCAACAGCGGATGGAGTGGGGAAACCGATGGCTTTGACATCGGCAGCACCTCAGGCCTGGATCGGGCGATCGAGGCCGCCGACGACCTGGACGACACTCGCGTCTACGGTGCCGATATCACAAGGCTGACGGTATTGGTCGGCGTGGACAACGTCGCCATCGACACCACCGGCGACGATGAGCCGAGCTACCCAGGTCATCTCGGCGAAGCTCGACACGATCAGGTCTCCGCGACGGTCTACTTCTTGGGCGACGCCGAGGCCACAGTCAACCGCCTTTACCTCGGCGGCGACCCGGAAACCATGACCGACGAGATCGCTGGCGTGTTTATCCGAACCGAACTCTTGTTCCACCTCGTCGACGGCGTAATCACGGAAGTGTCTGCGGAGGATGATGCCCAGGTGTCGCTCCCCGACAACTTCTACGACCGCGAGACAGACGCAGTCGACGAACTACGCGAGGCATTGGAGTGCGTACCCGGACTGATTATCCCCGACGACTTTGGATTGAACACACGAAACGGTATACATCGACTGACGATCGAAGGCCACGACGTCGAC
>NZ_DBNGPQ010000170.1:0-29178 GCF_057122925.1 Umezawaea sp.
GGCTCCGGGTCTACTCGCACCAGGCAGGCCCGCACCGCGCCCGTTCATACCGGGCAGGCTCCGGGTCTGCCCGCTCCGCGCAGGCCCGCACCGGGCCCGTTCGCACCTGACCCGCTCACACCGGGCGGGCCCTGGGCTCGCTCGCACCGGACGGGTTCGCACCGCGCCCGTCACGCACCCCGCCGGTACCGGGGCTCACACCGTCGGACCCGCTCCTGCCGGGGCTCCGCCTGCTCGTCCACCCACTCGGCCGTGAGCCACTCGTCGATCCGCGCCCGGATGCGGGCCACCCGCCTCCTCTCCGCCCACCCGCGCCACCACCGGCGAACCACCCACACCAGAGCCACCAGAGCGGACACGCCCACCACGTACTCCACGGCGCACCTCCGCCCTACACCGCAACGCGCACCATCCAGCGGTCGGTATTCCTCCTGCTCTGACATTGTGATGCACCCCACTGACATTCACAAAGGCCTGAAACCCGGCACGGGCAGACCACCTGCGAGAAGGCCGTCCCAATCGGCCGGGCCGAGCGCGTCCCACCAGCAGAACCACACGCAGTTCCGCACTAAACGCCGCCGGAATGCTGTCGATTTCCTGGCGAAAGTTGTTGCCATGACAATCTTCATGAACCGGGTTTCACATTACCCACGAGTTACCCGTGACTTTGTTCCACATTCCCCTGAATCGGCCCGTCCGGGCAGGTCGTCGTGTCCATCGGGGCAAGGGGTTTGCGCACCAAAGAAAAGCGACCTAACGTGATGGGGTCTCCAGGGACGAGCGCGGACGCCCCACGGTTCGCGGGAACTCCGGAGAACAATCGTGAACAGCTTCGCCCCCGCGCTTTCGCATGTGCTTTTGCGGTGGGGGCGTCCGGCGCCGGCGGTGGCAGGGACCGTCGCGCGCCATACCGGTCGAGGGGTCGGCGGGCCACGCCATCGTCAGCCGACCCCTTGACCGGCAAAATTGGATCAGGCCTGGCCAGAGCGGTGCATCTCGGCTGCGCGGACATCGCGTCCACCGCCGGGGAACAGGGACGCGAACGGTGTCCCGATCAGCATCCGAACTGTTCGACCGCGTCAGGGAGATGGTTGTCTCAAATGCCAAACTCGACCGGGGAACGCTCGATCCCGACGCCCGCCGAGATCACGGACGACCTCGACGAAATGCTAGGCCTGGTTACCAGCACCTCGATGAGGACCACTCCGACCTGGACGTGGTGGACCGAGGACGACGACCAGGTTCTGGTCATGCGGATGCCGCACCCGGTGGGCACGGTCGTCGGCCAGCGCACCGTCCGGGAATACGGCCACACCGTCCGGGTCGAACTGAAGGTCCGGCACAGCGACTCCCCCGTGCGCCCGGCGTCTCGCGGCGCGATGGTCATGTCGACTTTGCGCTCCACCCTGCACCGGCCCATCGGGGGCCGTGAACTCGCCGTGTTCGCGAACGGCATTCCCCGGCCCGCCGTGCGGATGCTCGACGGGTCGCACGAGGTGATCTCGGCGGAAGCACAGGAATTTTCCGACGGTCCACACCGCGCGGCCGATCCGGTGCGCGCGGGAATTCCCGACGACGGCCGCATCCCCCGGTACTACCGGGCGAAGACCCGGCTGCTCGACCTCCTTCAGGAGCTGGGCCAAGGCGCCCCCCTACCCCCGGAGCGAGAACTGTCCGCTCAGTTCGGCATCGCACGCATGACGTTGCGCCAGGCCATCGGCGAGCTCGTCGTCGAGGGCAAGGTCCGGCGCAGGCAGGGCAGCGGCACCTACGTCGCGCCGCCCAAGCTCGTCCAGCCCCTCGGCGTCCCCACCGGGGAGCCGGGGCGGGAGGAGGCCGGTGAGGTCCGCAGGCTGGTCACGGCCGAGCACCTCGCCGCCGACGCCGACCTCGCCCGCGACCTGGACATCGACCCCGGCGACCCGGTCGTGCACCTGGAGCGGTTGGCGGTGGTGGACGAGGAGCCGATGCTCCTGGAGTCGAGCTACCTGTCCGCCAAGCGGTTCCCGGACCTGATCGAGGCGTTCGACCCGGACAAGTCGCTGCTCGACTGCCTCCGCGACCGCTACTTCACGGTGCCCGCGCGGACCGACGAGCAGGTGGAGACGGTGCTGGCGTCGCCGCGCGAGGCCAGGCTGCTCGCCACCGCGCCCGCCGCGCCGATGCTGCTGCTGCACCGGCTCAGCCACGACGGCGACGGCAACCCGGTGGAACGGGTGCGCGCGCTGTTCCGCGGCGACCGGTTCACGTTCGCGGTCAGCTCGGGGACGACTGACCAGGACGACTGACGCCGGTCACAAACTGGTCAGCGGTTGAGCACCACCGACGTCCTACCGTGGGAACCGCCGCGAGGTGCACGGTCGGTGGACCGCCAGGCGATCAGCAAGAGGTGAGGAGAACGGTGGTGTTCCGATCCGCGCGGGCCGAGGCCGTCGCAGGCGAGCTGTTGGTGCGCAAGCTGTACGAGGAGCACGGCCGCGCGGCGCTGGCGTACGCGACCAGGCTGACCGGTGACCGCGCCGCGGCCGAGGCCGTGGTCGAGGAGACTCTCGTCCGGGCCTGGCGGTACTCCGACGCGATCGGGCAGGGCGGCGACTGGGTGCGCGGCTGGCTGCTCAGCACGGTGGAGAACGTCGTCCTGGAGCGGTCCTGCGCGCGCTCGGCCCCGCCGTGGCCGACCGGGGAGCACCCCGTCCGGCTGCCGGCGGTGCTCCGGACGGTCATCCGCAAGGTGAAGGTCAGCCGGATGAACGCCGTGCGCACGTCCGAGGCGCCGCTCTCGGTGTCCTGACGGCCGACCCGGTCACCGCGACGTCCCGCTGAACGTCCGGTGTGGAGCTCTGACGCCGTCGGCCGGGGGGTGGGGGAACACCACGGCGGCCAGCTCGTCGAGACCGCGGCGGGCGCCTTCGACCGCCATCGCCAGGAACCGCCTGCTCGACGGGTGCACGAGGTCGACCACTCCGGCGCCCTGGTCCACCAGCAGCCCCGCCTGCCGCACCACCGCGTCGATCGGCTCGTCCGGCAGGTAGTGGCGGCCGGTGCGCAGGTCGTGGCCGTGGTCCCGGCAGACGTCGAGCAGCCGGAACACCTCTCCCAGCAACGACATCTCGTGCTCGGCCGGGCGCACCGGTTCCAGCAGCGTCAGCGTCAGCCTGGCCGGGGCACCGCCCGCGCCCCGCAGGAAGCCGCGCAGGTCGTCGAACGTCGCGCAGCGGAGCGGTGTCTCCCGGTCGCGCCGGATCGTCTCCAGGAACTCGCCCAGCACCGCCACGTCCAGGCGCCGGGTGCGCACGGTGTGCGCGAACGCCTGCCGCAGCGGGTGCTCACCGCGACCGGTCTCCACCTCGACGACGGTCTCGGCGGCCCAGTCGGTGAAGCAGTCGTCGGCGATGTCCTCGGTGGCCGCGAAGTACGCGTGCAGCGCGTGGAAGTAGCGGTGCTTCGACGGGGGTAGGTACGTCCTCACCAGGTGGTGGGTCTCCGGGTCCGCGGCGGCGTGCACGCGGTCGCACAGCTCGAACGACGCCCGCAGCGCGGGATCCGGAACACCTGCCAGGTCCAGCGAGTTCACCATCAGCACACCCCGTTCTCCGCAGTGGGCACTGATCATTCAGCGAGAGGGGGGTGAAAAACGAGGGCTCGGCCTGTTTCGGTCGAAAAGACGAAGGGATAGCCCGAATCGGTGAAGTTTCGTCACCGATCGTCGCGGAGGACCACGACGGGTGGTGACCGGGACGGCCTACTCCTCGTGGGGCTCGCCGATCTCCTCACCCACCATGCTTGTCGGCTTCCGCGGCCGTGGTGGAGCGAGTAGTAGCACGTGCCGCTGTATGGTTGACCTGTGCCGGGCTTCCGGTTTCAGCGGATCGAGTGGCTGCCGGTCCTGGGGGATCGAGTGGCTGCCGGTCCTGGGGATCGGGTAGCTGCTGGTCCCAGCGGGGCGGCCGATTTGACTCGGGGGCCCCTGGATTTGCCCCTTGATCGGGCTTGCGGGCAGAGGCGGTGGCCTGCCCGATCTACCAGGGTAAGGGGCAAATCCCCCGAGTAAGATCGGCCGTGGTTCAGGGAAGGCGGCAGCTCGCTGTCAGCGCGTACGACGGCAGGGGGTTGCGCTTTTGCTTGGCCAGGACTGCAGTACGTCTTGTCGACTGTCCACAAAGGTCTTGGCTCTGCTTGGCAGGGTTGTTGCCGCCCGTGGGCGTTACCGTCCACCTTGTCCGTGCTCGGCCGAGTCCCCAACGTGATGGGGCTGCCGTAGTCGGGCGGCGATGTCCAACCCCAGGACTCTTCCGCTTTCCCACGGCTGCGGCCAGGACGGCTGTCATGTCGTCCTGGCCGCAGCCGATCTCCGGCACGGACCCGCCTGGGAAGCGGTTCGTTGATCGTGGGAACGGCGGGCGGGTGAAGTGCTGCTACATGTGCACGGCCGGGGCCGCGCCCTCCATGTTCGGGGCGCCCGAGCGGAGCAGGAGGCCGGAGATGAGCGCGCCCACGAGGAAGACGCCGGCCGCCCAGGTGAAGGCCGTGCTGTAGCTGTGGATGGCCGCGTCGGCCAGCAGTTGCGGGGTCGGCTGCCTTCCGTCCACGAAGGACACGGCCGCGTCGGCCGCCAGGGTGCTCAGCAGGGCGGTGCCGATGGAGCCGCCGATCTGCTGCATGGTGTTCACGGTCGCCGAGGCGACGCCCGCGTCGTGCGCTTCCACGCCCAGCGTGGCGACGCTCATGGCGGGCGCCATCGACAGGCCGATGCCGACGCCGAGGACCATCAGGGGCAGCAGCACGCCGCCGCTGTAGGTGCTGGTGAGGCTGATCTGGCTGAGCCAGAACAGGCCCACCGCGCCGATGACCATGCCGAGCGGCACGAGCGGGCGGGCGCCGAAGCGGGGCAGCAGCAGCGCGGTCGCCGAGGTCGCGCTGATCATCAGGGTGGCGACCATCGGCATGAAGGCCAGGCCGCTCTCGATGGGCGTGAACCGCAGGTTCTGCTGGAGGTAGAACGTGAGGAACAGGAAGATCGCGAACATCCCGATGCCGAGCAGGAACACCGAGGCGTAGGCGCCCGCGCGGTCGCGGTCCAGCACGATGCGCATCGGCAGCAGCGGGTGCGAGGTGGTCGTCTGGATGCGGACGAACACGACGAGCAGCACGACGCCCGCCAGCAGGAAGCCCCACACGGACGCGGACGACCAGTCGTGGCTCTCCTTGTTGGCGAAGCCGTAGACGACGGCGAAGAGGCCCGCGGTCGAGGTCAGGGTGCCGGGGACGTCGAGCTTCGGGCGGTCGGACGCGGCGACGGGCTCGTGGCGCAGCAGCACGTAGGAGCCCGCCAGGGCGATCACGGCGAAGACGATGTTGACGTACATGCACCAGCGCCAGTCGAGGTACTCGGTGAGCACGCCGCCGAGCAGCAGGCCGATGGCCGCGCCGCCGCCTGCGATGGCGCCGAAGATGCCGAACGCGCGGCCGCGCTCCTTCGGGTCCGTGAACGTGGTGGTGAGCAGCGAGAGCGCGGCGGGGGCGAGCAGGGCGCCGAACACGCCCTGCGCGGCGCGGGCGGCGAGCAGCATCTCGATGCTGGTCGCGGCGCCGCCGATCGCGGAGACGACGGCGAAGCCGCCCAGGCCCACCAGGAACGCGGGCTTGCGGCCGAAGATGTCGCCGATGCGTCCGCCGAGCAGCAGGAGGCTGCCGAACGCGAGCGCGTAGGCGGTGACGACCCACTGGCGGGCGTCGTTGCTGAAACCGAGGTCCGCCTGGGCGGACGGCAGCGCGATGTTCACGATGGTCGCGTCGAGCACGACCATGAGCTGCGCGAGGCCGATCATGACCAGGATCAGCCAACGTCGAGCGTGGTGCGGGTTGTCGCCGTGGTCGGCGACGACCCTGGGCGCCTCCACCGTGGCGGTCGGTGAATCCGGCATGGGCGTGTCCTCACGGGTATATGTGGAGCAGGTATCTCCGGTTACCCGATCAGCGTACACACGAAGTGGAGGAGCAACCTCAACTTCCGGTACCGTAGGGGCATGACACGGGACACAGTCCCCGTCGCAACGGTGCGACCCCTGCGTCGGGATGCGGAGCTCAACCGCCGCAAGATCATCGAATCCGCGCGGATCGTCTTCAGCGAACGCGGTTTCGGCGCCACGCTCGACGACATCGCCCACCACGCCGGTCTCGGCGTCGGCACGGTGTACCGCCGGTTCCCCGGCAAGGAGCACCTCGTGGAGGCCATGTTCGTCGAGCGCATGGACGAGATCCGCGAGCTGGCCGAGCGGGCGCTGGAGGAGAGCGACCCCTGGGAGGGGTTCGCGACCTTCCTGGTGGGCACCGCCGAACTGCACTCCGCCGACCGCGGGCTGCGGGAGGTCATGCTGTCCAACAACTTCGGCCAGGAACGCGTGGCCGCGGCCAAGGAGCGGATGATCCCGCTCGCGGTGGAACTGGTGCGGCGGGCCAAGGCGTCCGGGCAGTTGCGCGCGGACTTCGAGGACACCGACCTGCCGATCATCCACATGATGATCGGCTCGGTCGCCCAGTACACCCACGACGTGCGGCCCGAGCTGTGGCGGCGCTACCTCGGCGTGCTGCTGGACGGACTGCGGGCCGACTCGGGCCGGACGCTGTCCCCCGAGGCGCTGGACCCCGAGGCGCTCGACGTCGCCATGTGCGCGTGGAAGCCGCGCCAGTGACGCGGGGCACCTGAGCCGAACGGGTGCACGCCCCCTCGTCCACACCGGTCCGTTAGCGTGGCGGGACAGCTTGGACGAGGGGGGACCCGCCCATGACCTCCGTGTTGGCCGACTCGACGTTCGTCCCGCCGGGGGTGCGGGACTTCTTCCCACCCGCGATCGTCGGCGGGATCACCAAACCGATGGTGCTGCTGGTGCTGTCGGTCGTCGTCGTCGCGGTGTTCTTCCTGGTCGCCGTGCGCGACCTGAGGATCGTGCCGGGCCGGTTCCAGTTCGCCGCCGAATCGGTCTACGGCTTCGGCCGCGACTCCATCGCCAGGGAGCAGATCGGCGGCAGGGACTTCGCGCCCTACGTGCCGCTGATCGTGTCGCTGTTCACGTTCATCCTGGTGAACAACCTGTTCGGCATCATCCCGTTCATCCAGTTCCCGACCATGGCGCACTCCGGTTTCCCGCTGGCGCTGCTGATCGTCCTCTACCCGCTGTTCCACGTCGTCGGCATCCGGCGGCACGGGCTCGGCGGCTACCTGAAGAACCAGCTGTTCCCGCCGGGCGTGCCGAAGCCCGTCTACCTGATGCTGACGCCGATCGAGCTGTTCCTGCGGTTCTTCATGGACCCGCTCGCGCTCGCGATCCGGGTGTTCGCCGCCATGTTCGCGGGCCACCTGATCCTGCTGGTGTTCACCCTCGGCGGCGAGTTCCTCCTCCTGGAGGCGGGCGCCTGGCTCACACCGGTGTCGCTGGTGGCCTTCGCGTTCGCCATCGCGATGACGTTCCTGGAAGCACTGGTGCAGGTGCTCCAGGCGTACATCTTCGCCCTGCTGACGGCGAACTACATCGGCCGCGCGCTGGCGGCCGACCACTAGGCGGTCGGGTCAGAGCGCGGCGAGGAAGTCGATGCAGCGCCGCCACATCAGCTGGGCGGCGCGCTCGTCGTAGTCCGGCAGGCCCTCGTCGGTGAACAGGTGCCCGACGCCGGGGTAGGTGAAGGCCTCAGCCTTGGCGCCCGCCGCGTCCCGCACCCACCCGGCGACCTTGTCCGGCGTCGCGTACGCGTCCGGGTCCGCCACGTGGAGCTGCATCGGCAGGCCGGGCCGCACGTTGTCCGGCACGGCCCCGGTCCCGTGCAGGAACAGCACGCCCGCGCACTCCGGGCGTTCGGCCAGCAGCCCGCCCGCGATGCTCGCGCCCATGGAGAACCCGCCGAGCACCGTGTCGGCGGGCAGGCCGTGCAGGACCGCGCGCGCCCGTTCGGCGATGGTCGGCCAGCCGATCCACTCGGCCAGCGTGAACCCGTCGTCCAGGGTCTCGGCGATCCCGCCGTAGTACAGGTCGGGGGTCACCACGGCGTGCCCGGCCTCCCGGAACCGACCCGCGGCGGCGAGCACGGCGGGCCTGAGCCCGTAGGCGGAGTGGAACAGCACGACGGTGGTCATGGGCCCATTATCGACTGGGTGGCGAGAGCCGCGACCACACCCACCACGAGGACGGCGGCGGTGACGGGGTACCGGTCGGTCCGGGCCGTCCCCGAGTCCCGACCGGTGCCGGTGAGCAGCGCGTTCGCCCGCGGCACCGCACCGCACCGCCGCACCCGCGAGGGGGCCGCCCCTCGAACCCCGGAGCCGAGCGGCGTCCCCCTCACGGACCCCACGACCGTCAGCCCACGTAGTGGCAGTAGGCCATCGGCGGCAGGTTGCCGTACATGTCACCCTCCAGGTACAGGGCGTTGACGAACTGGTTGCCGCCGTCCTGGTGGCCGATCAGCACCCAGATGTCCCTGGTGATCCCGAAGTCCGTGATCGGCTCGCCGTGCGTGTAGCAGTACGCCGACGTGCTCCCGCCCGCCGACAGGTAGCCCGCTTTGGCGCACGAGCTGGCGGGGCACTGCCGGACGTTCACCTGGTGCCACGCGGTGACCCGGTACTGGGGCGGGTCGCCGATGCCGCCCTGCCCGGTGACGGCGGCCGGGTCGGCCATCGCAGCGGCACCACCGCCGAGCACGGCCGCCGCCGTCAGCAGTGCGGTGACGGCGAACTTCACGAGCCTCATCCAGAACCTCCTCGGGTCGGGCCGCGACGGCCCGTTCCATGATCGAATTTTGTCGACCGCTGTGGACACGCCGCCGACCACCGCGGCGTTGCACGGGTTCGACCGGTCGCTCCGGGGTCCCGATCCGCTCCCGGCGTGCCGGGGACCGGGACGAGGAGGATCGTCGGACGCGGCGACCGCCGGTCGTCCCAGCGCGCACGAACGAGGAGAGTCATGATCTTCATCACGGCCAAGTTCCGGATCAAGCCCGAGCACGCCGACGACTGGCCGGAGATCGCCCGCGAGTTCACCGAGGCGACCCGCGCCGAGCCCGGCTGCCTGTGGTTCGACTGGTCCCGCAGCGTCGACGACCCGACCGAGTACGTGCTCGTGGAGGCGTTCCGCGACGGCGAGGCGGGCGCGGCGCACGTCGGGTCCGACCACTTCAGGACCGCCCGCGAGACCCTCCCGCCCCACCTGGTGGCGACGCCGAGGATCGTGAACACCACGGTTCCCGGCGAGGACTGGTCCGAGCTGGGCGAGATGGCCGTCTGACGACCGGGGCCCGCCGACCCCGGTGGGGCGGCGGGCTCCGGTGTGGACGGACGGTCAGTCGCGCAGGTCGGCGACGATCTCGTCGATGGCCTTCCCGAGCTTCCCGTGCTTCTCGGTGTAGAGCACCGGGAACGTGCCGGGGGTGTCGGCGGGCCGGTTCAGGTCGACGTAGTCGGTGCCCAGGTTGGAGAACACGACGACCACGTAGTGGCGGTTCTTCTCACCCGGCAGCGAGCGCACGATCCCCGCGTCGCTGCCGGTGGTGTCCACCCAGCCGGTCTTGTGCGCGAACGTGACCTCGGCCGCCGCGTCGCACGGCCGGGTGTCCCGGTCGTACACCGCGTCGCCCGCGGTCACGCGACCGGTGGCCGGGTCGACCCAGCGCTTCGGCGTGACCTGCGGGATGCCCGGTGCCGGGTACCCGCGGCCGCACCAGTTCGTGGTGGACAGCATCTCGTTGTGGCCCTGGTCGGCCAGCGTCCTGGCGAACAGCTCGCGCGAGGTGGCGCTCAGCTCGTCACGGGTGATCCGCTTGCCCTCGGCCGTGGTCCACAGCGTGCCGACGCCGCCGTTGACCAGAAGCAGGAGCTTGGCGGTGTCGACGCTGCTCATGTTCGCGCCGATCCACCGACCGCCGTTGGCCGGGTTGGTGCCGGTCACCATGAGCGTCGACAGGCCGAGGTCCGCGAACGTCCGGTTGACCTGGTCCCACGCGCCGAGGTCGTGGACCATCTTGATCAGCGCGCACGTCGACTCGTTCTTCGACAGGGTGATCATCTCGTCGAAGTACCGCTTGATCGGCTTGGTGGCCGCGCCGCCGCAGGCCGCGTTCGGCGCGGTCGGCTCGTAGACGTAGTCCGCGTCCAGCGAGACGCGCCCCTGGTCGGCCAGGCGCAGCACGCCGAAGCCGACCATGAGCTTGAGCACCGACGCCGGGTACGGCGAGGAGAAGTCGATCGGCGCCTGCTCGCGGCCCGCGAGCACGTCCCTGGTCCCCCTGCCGCCGTTGGCGTCCCACTCGGCGTCGTCCCACCAGCGGTAGCGCACCTGGTCGGTGGACAGCCCGCTCCTGTTCAGCGGCACCACGACCCCGTCCGGGTACCGCGGGCTGACGAGCACGTCGGCCATCGCGGTCGGCCTGCCGAGCCGGTCGAGCTCGATCACCGCGACGTCCAGGTTCGGCGACTGGTGCAGCGGCGTCGGCTCGGCCGCGACCGCGACCCTCGCGGCCAGGTCCGCGGCCGTGGCGTCGTACTTCTCCGGAGCGCCCGCGCGCCCGGCCGCCACACCGCTGCTCGCGGGCGGGGTCACGTCCAGCACGTTGCGGAAGTCCTGCGCGGCGATCGCGGCGCGCAGCCGGTCGGCGAGCCGGTGCCCCGCCGCGGAGTCGGGCTCCGCGACCGCGGGGGCGGTCCCGCCGAGCAGGGCCGAGACCGCCACGGCGGCGGTCAAGGTCAACGTTCTGCGTTGGAACAAGCTCACGCACTCCCCCGAATGATGGAATCGACTGTGCCGGGAACAGTAGGGGACGGACCCGTCGACCATTCCAGGTGATCTTGGAATCTTGTGATCCCGCACAACTCCCGCACAACCGGCTCGCTCCCGGTGAGCGCTTCCCACCTGCCGGTTTACCGCCGCCTAGGCGTTCTCTGACCCCGGTGCCCGAGAGTTCGTGCCGTCCACGGGGGACGAGGTCGAAGGGCACGAGGAGGTCCGATGCCGATCCGCACGTCCACCGCGCCGCGGCGCGCCTCCACCGGCCTGCTCGCCCTCGTCGCCGCGGGGACCGGGATCTCGACCGGCAGCCCGGTCACGCTGGTCCGCCGGGAGCGCGGGCCGAGCTACGGCGGCAGCGACATCCGGGACCTCACCGACGACGGGCTGTGGATCCCGGACGCCTACGTGGACACCGACCCCACCGGCGCGGTGGTGGGCGCCTGCGTCGTCCCCCGGTCCTTCCCGGCGAAGGTGGACCTCAACGGGCGCGCGAAGAAGGGCGACCAGATCCTCGAAGCCGCTCCGCCGCGCGACGACGACGGTGTGCACGTCCGCGGCACCTGCGGCAGGAACTCGTGGACGGCCCACGCCGTCCGCTACATCCAGTGAACGTCCACCACGCGGTCCCGGAGCACCGGAACCGCCCGGATGAGGGTTGGGGAACCATGAGGCTCAACACGATCGCAGCGGCGGGCATCGGCCTGCTGGTCGGCATCGGAGGCCTGGCCGTCGGCGGCGGGACGGCGGTGGCGGAACCGAACTTCCAGCTACCGTTCCCCTGCGCCCAGACCTGGGAGGGCCAGACCCGCACGGGCCACAGCCCGGCCAACGCGGTGGACTTCAACCGGGCCAACGACGAGGGCGACGCCGTGGTCGCGGCCTCCTCCGGCACGGTGAGCCGCGTGGCCAACGAGGGGTCCACCAGCTACGGCCGGTGGATCGAGATCAACCACGGCGGCGGCTGGACCACCCGCTACGCCCACCTCTCCGCGCAGCGGGTGTCGGTCGGCCAGGGCGTGTCCACCGGACAGACCATCGGCAACGTCGGCAACACCGGCGGGTCGACCGGCGCGCACCTGCACTACGAGCAGAGGCTCAACGGTGCCGCGGTGAGGGCGAAGTTCAACGGCACCACCGCTCTCTACTGGGGGACCAAGAGCTACAAGAGCACCAACGGCTGCGGCGGCGGCAGCGGCAACCCCTACGACGCCGAGCAGGTGTGCGGCTCCGGGTACGAGGTCGTGGACTCCGCCGCCCTGGGCACCAAGGGGCGCGTCTACCTGACCTACAACAGCGGCAACGGCAACAACTGCGCCGTGACGATGAAGCACACCAAGCTGGGCACGGCGTCGGCGTCCTCCGCCTTCCTGGAGGTCGAGGGCGCGGCCAGGAGCACCGACTCGGGCAGCTACGCCTACTACGCCGGCCCGGTCCGCAAGGCGGCTCCCGGCAAGTGCGTGAAGTGGGGCGGCTCGGTGGACTCCGAGACCTACACCAGCCGCTTCGAGCACTGCGGCTGACCGGTGGCGGGCGGTTCCGGTCCGCTGTGGACCGGAACCGCCCGCCTCGGCGGGTGTGCGGTGTCAGTCCACGAGGACCGGGTCGAGGTAGCCGAGGAACGACTCGAAGAACACGGGCAGCCGCACGTCCACGCCCTCGAACAGCGTTCGCGCGGTCCGCTGGTGCCAGGCCGCCTCGGCGTCCCGGCCGTCCGCCAGCAGCGCGCGGGCGACCTGCCGGTGCCCCGCCGCCCTGCCGTACGCGCTGCCGAGCAGGCTGGTCATCGCGAGCGACGCGCTCGCGTCCTCCAGCGCCGCGGCCGGGTTCCCCTGCCGCAGGTGGACCTCCGACCGGCTGAGCAGCGTCGTCCACTCGTCCTCGCGGTTGCCGACCTCCCGCGCCCGCGCCATGCACTCGTCGAGCAGCGGCAGCGCCCGGTCGTGGTCGCCGAGGTGCCCGTGGAGCAGCCCGAGGTCGGCCACGCAGATGGCGATGCTGTGCGGGGCGTCGTTCTCCCGCGCCAGGTCCAGCGCGTGCCCGGCCAGCACCAGCGCCGTCGCGGCCCGGCCCGACAGGTGGTGCGCGCGGGCCAGCACGTGCAGCGTGCCGACGGCGGCTCCCGGTGCCCCGTGCTCGTCCAGGATCGCCAGCGCCCGCTCCAGGTGCGGCACGGCCTCCTCGGCCCGCCCCGCGTAGTTCGTGAGCAGCCCGCCGAGGCTGACCAGCACCCGTGCCCGGTCCAGCGGGTCGTCCGCGGACAGCGCCAGCGCCCGGTCGTACCGCTCGCGGGCGAGCCCGTAGCGACCGGCGACCTGGTCCGCGAACGCCTGCACGAGCAGCGCGAGCCGTTCGACGCCGGGGGCGAGCCCCAGCTTCGCGACCGCCGCGCCGATGCGCCCGGTCTGCGCGATCTCGGCGTGCAGGTCCTGCTTCCACAGGTGTTCCTGGAGCATCAGGGCGATCTCCAGGGCGAGCACGGCGCAGTCCGGCAGAACGGCGGCCTGACCGGCGGCGACCAGCAGGTTCGGCGTCTCGGCCGCCATCCAGGCCAGGCACTCCCCGATCTCGCCGCAGGGTGCGGGCGCCCCCTCCGGGTGCGGGACGTCGAGCGGTCGCAGCGTCGACTGCACGGCGCGGACCGTGTCGCGGTAGTGGGTCAGCGCCCGCACGACCGCCGCGGTCCGCTCCTCGGCGGGCTCGTCGTGCTCGGCCCGCTCGATCGCGAACAGCCGGAGCAGGTCGTGCATCCGGTACTCCCCCGGTGCCTCCACGTCCACGAGCCCGGCGTCCACGAGCGGGTCGATCGCCCGTTCGGCCTCGGCCGGGTGCAGGTCCAGCAGGGCCGCGGCGACCGGCAGCCGCAGCGTCGGCAGCGTCAGCAGGCCCAGCAGCCGGAACGAGTGCGCCGCGACCCGGCCGCGCTCGGACCCGTCGCGCAGCAGCTCCTCGTAGCTGAGCCGCACGCTGGAGCGCACCGCGAGGTCGTCGAACCGCAGCTCGTCCAGCCGGTGCCGCTCGTCGTCGAGGCGGGAGGCCAGCGACGCCAGCGTCCAGTCCGGCCTGCTGCGCAGCCGGGCGGCGGCGATCCGCAGCGCCAGCGGGAGGTACCCGCAGCTGCGCGCCACCTCGGCCGCCGCGCGCCTGCTCACCCCGTCCGTGACCAGGCCGGTCACCGCGCCGAGCAGTGCGACGGCCTCGTGCTCCGGCAGCGGCTCCAGCGCGAGGTGCAGGCCGTCCAGGGTGGCCAGCACCCGCCTGCTGGTGACCAGGATCGCGCTGCCGGGTCCCGCGGGCAGCAGCGGGACCACCTGGCTCGCGTCGATCGCGTTGTCCAGCACCACGAGCACCCGGCGGTCCGCGAGCATCGACCGGTACAGCGCCGCGGCCTCGGCGGGATCGGCCGGGATCGCGGACGGCGGCGCGCCGAGCGCCCGCAGGAAGTGCTGGAGGACCTGGGCCGCCTCGACGGGTTCGCGCCCCGGCGTGGAGCCCTGGAGGTCGACGTAGAGCTGGCCGTCGGGGAACAGCCCGGCCGCCAGGTGCGCGACGCGCAGCACCAGGGCGGACTTGCCCCGGCCGCCGGGCCCGTGGACCGCGCCCACGACCGGTTCTCGGGTGGCGCGCGACAGCAGGTGGAGCAGCACCTCCCGCTCGCGGTCCCGGTTGACGAACACGACGGGGTTGGCGGGGAGTTCCCTCGGCGCGATCCGCTTCTCCCCCGCGGGCTCGACCGGCGCGGCCACGTCGCCCGCCAGCACCGAGTCGCGCAGCGCCCGCAGCTCCTGTCCGGGGTCGAGGCCCAGTTCGTCGGCCAGCAGGCGCTCGCCCTCGGCGAACACGGTGAGCGCCTCGGCCTGGCGGCCGGAGTGGTGCAGCGCGAGCATCAGCTGGCCGCGCAGGCGTTCCCGCAACGGCTGCTCCGCGACCAGCGCCGTCAGCTCGGGCACGAGGTCGCGGTGCCGGGCGGCGCGCAGGTCGGCGTCGACCCGGTACTCCACGGCGCCCAGCCGCTCCTCCTCCAGCGCGTCGCTCAACCGCCCGCCCCTGCCGGTGTGGCGCAGGTCGGGCACGGCGGTGCCGCGCCAGAGGTCCAGCGCCTCGCGCAGCAGGTCGCCCGCCACCACCGGGTCGGCGGCGGCCGTCGCGCGGCGCACGAGGTCGCGGAACACCTCCAGGTCCAGCGCGCCCCGCGGGATGTCCAGGCGGTAGCCCTGCCGCGACCCGGTCAGCACGACGTCCGGGGTGCCCGCCAGGAGTCTGCGCAGCTGCGACACGTAGACCTGCACGACCTTGCGGCCGCTCGCGGGCGGCTCGTCCTCCCAGAGGACGGCGAGCAGGCTCTCCACCGACACGACCTGCCCCGCGCTGAGCAGCAGGCCGGTCAGCAGCCTGCGCTGCTGCGGCGCGGCGATGTCGAGCGCGTGCCCGTCACGGCGCACCTCCAGCGGACCCAGAACACCGAACGACCAGCTCACACATCCACCCAGACACGCGTCGGCCGACCTTGGTCCCCCCGCTGACCGCACTCCGCCGAGTGGTGTCGTCCATGAGCTCGTCGGCGTCGTCCCGCCAGCCGATCGCGACGATAACAGCTCCCCCGTGCACACCGAACCAGTTGAACAGCGGGCTGAAGACTCCGCTGTCGACGGTCAGTGGTCGGGTGAGGCCGACGGTGTCGGGGCCGCCGGGCCGAAGGCGGTCAGGAACCTGTCGCGGAACGAGTCCATCCGCCAGACGGGCGCCCGCCCACCGGGCTTGAGGCCGTCGTCCCAGCCCCAGGCCGCGACGCGGTCCAGCACGGCCGGGTCCTTGGCGACGATCGTGATCGGCACGTCGCGGCCCGCGTCGGCCCCGGTGACGACCTGCGCGGGCTGGTGGTCCCCGAGGAAGACCAGCACGAGGTCGTCGTCGCCGTGGTCGCGCACGTAGGAGACGAGGGTGTTCACCGCGTACTCGACGGACTTCGCGTAGTCGGCCCGGACGCCGCTCGGCTCGCGGCCGAAGATGGCCTCCGGCGGTTCGTCGCCCGAGACCATCGAGCCGTACGCGGAGCCGTCGCCGACGGCCTCCCAGTCCAGCGGCTCCGGGATGGGCGACCACGGCGCGTGGCTCGACAGCAGCGGGATCGCGGCCATCACCGGGGCGTGGCCGGGGGTGGAGCGCTCGCGCTGCTGGAACGCGGACAGCGTGTACTGGTCGGGCATGGTGGCGTAGCCGAAGCGCGGTCCGCGGTAGCCGAGGTCGGCGCTCGCGTAGATCTTCTCGTAGTCGAAGTACTCGCCCTCGGGCCAGGCCTGGGTGATGCCGGGCACGACGCCGACGGACCGCCAGTCCGCGCGCCCGAACGCGCCGGGCAGGCTGAGGCGGTCGCTCGCGACGAGCGTGCGGTACCGCTGCTGGTTGTCGATCCACAGCCCCGACAGCAGCGTCGCCTGGGCCAGCCAGCTCCCGCCGCCCGCCGTCGGGGAGGTCAGGAAGGCGCTCCGGGACGCGAACCCGGCCGCGCGCAGCTCGGCGCCGCCCGCGTCGAGCGCCGCGGTCACCCTCGGCGCGATCTCCGGGTGCTCCAGGGCGTCGCGGCCGTAGCTCTCCACGAACGCGAGCACGACGTCCTTCCCGCGCAACCCGGTCAGCAGCTCCGAGCCGGGGGTGTCGCGGAACGCGTCGACCGCGGCCTCCGCGGCGAACGCCTCGCGGTCGTTCAGGCCCGCCTTCACGGCGCGCGCGTGGTCGTGGACGAACTCCGTCGCGCCACCGGTGGAGATCGGCACACCGGGCACGGCGAGGGTGATCCAGGCGACCGCGAGCAGCGCGACCGCGCGCGTCGACGCGGTGCGGTGGCCGACCACGACGCGGGTCAGCCGCAGGACGGCCAGGGTCGTGAGCACGATGAGCCCGACCACGAGCGCCACGGCCGCCACCACGACGCCGATCGACGCGATCCGGCCGACCGTGACGTCGACGTAGTTGACGGCGGGCCCGAGCAGCGGCCAGTCCAGCACCAGGTCGAACGGCCGGTAGAGCACCGTGTCGAAGCCGATGTCCATGATCTTCACCACGAGCAGCAGGCCGAGCCCGGCACCGCCCGCCACCGCCGCGGTCCGGCGGAGCCGGGGCGGCAGGACGAGCACGAGCACCACCCCGAACAGCCCCTCGACCGGGATGCGCAGGAACGCGCCGGGCGTGAAGCGTTCGAGGTCGGCGGGCGCGACGAGCGCCACCAGCACGAGCAGCCCGGCCAGGACCGTGGTCACGGGTGCCGCCGCGCGGCGCCACCCGGACCTGGCGGGCGTCTCCCCCGGAGCCGTCCGCTCCGCGGGGGACCGCCGGAACCACGTGATGACCGACATTCTCCGAACCCTCCGGTGGGGCAGCGGGCCGCTGTCGCGGCCGGGGCGCTGCAAGGGGTAACGCGGGCCACCGGCGGAAGGTTCAGCCGGTGGCGGAGACCGGTCGCCCGACTACGGTGGGACCGTGACCCGACCGCACGTCCTGCTCAGCGTCGCCGTCAGCGTCGACGGCCACATCGACGACCGGAGCGGCCACCGCTTCCCACTGTCCAATGCGGACGACTTCGACCACGTGGACCGGATCCGCGCCGAGTCGGGCGCGATCCTCGTGGGCGCGGGGACGTTGCGCGCCGACAACCCCCGCCTGCTGGTGAACAGCCCGCGGCGGCGGGCGGCGCGGGTCGCGAGCGGACAGTCGGAGTTCCCGTTGAAGGTCACCGTTTCCGAGTCCGGCGACCTGGCCCCGGAGTGGAACTTCTGGCACCACGGCGGCGCCAAGCTCGTGTACACCACCGGTTCGGGGGCGCTCCGGGCCTCGGCCGCGCTCGGCGACCTCGCGGAGGTCGTGGCGCTCGGTCCGGCGGTCGACTTCGGTGCCCTGCTCGACGACCTCGGCGACCGCGGGGTCGAGCGCCTCATGGTCGAGGGCGGCGAACGGGTCCACACCGCGTTCCTGGCCGCCGGTCTGGTCGACGAGATCCGCATGGCCGTCGCCCCGATGCTCATCGGGCAGGCCGACGCCCCGCGCTTCCTGGGCCCCGCCGAGTTCCCCGGCGGGCCCGCCCACCGGTTCCACCTGGAGGAGGTGGCCAAGCTCGGCGACGTCGCCGTGCTGCGCTACTTCCCCAAGCGCTGAGGCAGCAGCGCGAGGACCGTGTCGCGGCGGAACCAGGCCACGACCGCGCTCACCACCAGCAGCTCGGCGGGCAGGGTCGCGTCACCGCCGCTCACCAGGAACAGCTCGGTGGTGACGGCGCCGGCCATCACCCCGGCCAGGCCCAGCGCGGCGAGCCCGCACAGGCGCGGGACGAGCAGGCCGATCGCGCCCGCGACCTCCAGCACACCGGTGAGGTGGCGCAGCCACTGGCCGACACCGATCTCCTCGAACTTGCCGATCGTGCCCGGCCCGAACAGCAGGTACCCGCTGTAGACGAAGTAGGCGGCCAGCAGGGCCTGGACCACCCGCAGCACGACGTCGCCGACGCGCCGCGCCGTGTCGACCCGGCTAGACATGGACGTACCTCCGCACCGGCGCGACGGTCCCGGCCACGGTCACGACGCGGTGGCGGAACAGCCACGCGGTGTCCCGGCCGAACGACCACAGCAGCGTCGCCAGCGCGAACCCGACGAGGTGCTCGGAGAACGGCACGACACCGGACGCGGCGACCACCAGCAGGACGCCCTGGACCGCGGCCACGGTCTTGCGGGCGTAGCTGGCGGGCAGGTCGGCGCGCAGCCACGGGAACGCCCAGGAGGCGGCCACGAAGACGTAGCGCATCGCGCCGATCGCCAGCACCCACGGGCCGAACGAGAACGCCACGTGGACGCTCAGGACGAGGATGAGGAACGCGTCGACCTCCATGTCGAACCGCGCCCCCAGGGCGGAGGAGGTGCCCGTGCGGCGGGCGACCTGGCCGTCCACGCAGTCGAGGGCGAGCGCGACCGCGGTGAACGCCACCATCATCGCCGTCGGCACCCCCTCTCCCACGCGGTCGACCACGATCGCGGTCACGGACCCGACGAGGACGCCGCGGCCCAGGGTGACCCGGTCCGCCGGTCCCAGCGCGCCCCCGGTCCGCTGCAGCGCGTAACCCAGCAGGGACCAGGTCACGACCGCGTAGGAGATGCCGGCGAGCCAGCCCGGCGCACCGAGGCCGACCGTGCGCTCGACGAAGGCGAGCAGGATGATCTGCGCACCGGCCCACGCCGCGTGCTCGGGCACGGCGGACGCCGTCTTGCTGTGCTGAAGTGTGGTCATCGTGCCCCTTTGAAGTGGGCCCCGTTTTTGTCGGAGGTTCTTGGATGACACGCGTGGCGAGGGCACTTTGGTTCACCTCCAGCGGAAAAAGTGAGATCCGACCTGTCGAACTCGCCTCTCCCGGACCGGACGAGGTGCTCGTCCGCACCCTCTGCTCGGGGGTCAGCCGCGGCACGGAGACGCTCGTCCTGCGCGGCGGCGTTCCCGAGAACCAGCACGGGGTGATGCGCGCTCCCTTCCAGGACGGTGACTTCCCGTGGCCGGTGAAGTACGGGTACCTCAACGTCGGCGTGGTCGAAACCGGTCCGGCGGACCTGTTGGGCCGCACGGTGTTCTGCCTCTATCCACACCAGACGCACTACGTGGTGCCGGTCGCGGCGGTCACGCCCGTGCCGGACGCCGTGCCCGCGGGGCGGGCGGTGCTGGCCGGGACGGTGGAGACGGCGGTGAACGCGCTGTGGGACGCGGCTCCCCTGATCGGCGACCGGATCGCCGTCGTCGGCGGCGGAATGGTCGGGTGCGGCGTCGCCGGGGTGCTGGCGAGGTTCCCCGGTGTCCGGGTCCAGCTGGTGGACACCGATCCCACGCGCGCGGCCGTGGCCGAGGCGCTGGGCGTGGAGTTCGCGCTGCCGGGCGACGCGGCGGGCGACCTCGACCTGGTGGTGCACGCCAGCGCCACCGAGCAGGGCCTGGCGCGGTCGCTGGAACTGCTCGCGCCGGAGGGCCGCGTGGTGGAGCTGAGCTGGTACGGGGACCGCAGGATCAGCGTTCCGCTCGGCGAGTTCTTCCACTCCCGCAGGCTCACCGTGCGCAGCAGCCAGGTCGGCACCGTCGGCCGCCCCGACCGCACGTACGCGCAGCGGATGGCGCTGGCGCTGGACCTGCTGGCCGATCCGGCGTTCGACGCGCTCATCACCGGCGAGAGCCCGTTCGACGAACTGCCCGACGTGCTGCCGAAGCTTGCCGACGGCCGCGTTCCGGCGCTGTGCCACCGGATTGACTACCGTGCGGCCCATGCACCTGCTTCCGACTGACACCACCGCCGAGGTCCGGGACCGCGCCGCCACCGTGGCCGTCCTGCCCGTCGGCAGCCACGAGCAGCACGGCGCGCACCTGCCGCTGGCCACGGACACCGTCATCGCCTGCACGATCGCGCGGGCGGTCGCCGACGCGCACCGCGTGCAGCTGCTGCCGCCGTTGACGATCACGTGCTCGCAGGAGCACGCGGCGTGGCCCGGCACGGTCAGCATCTCGGCGCGCACGCTGTTCGCGGTGGTGACGGACGTCGCGGAGTCGCTGCGCCGGTCCGGCGTGCGGAACCTGGTGCTGGTCAACGGGCACGGCGGCAACTACGTGCTGTCGAACATCGTGCAGGAGGCCGAGCGCATGGCCCTGTTCCCCGGACTCGGGGACTGGGCGGCGGCTCGGGAGTCGGCGGGCGTCGAGACGTCCGCCGACAGCGACATGCACGCGGGCGAGCTGGAGACGTCGATCCTGCTGCACGCGCACCCGGACCTGGTGCGGCCCGGTTACGAGACGGGCGACCACCTCGCGGACGACCGGCGGCACATGCTGACGCTCGGTCTCGGGCCGTACACGGAGTCCGGTGTGGTCGGTCGCCCGTCGCTGGCGTCAGCCCGCAAGGGCGAGGCGCTGCTCGCGAGCCTGGCCCAGTCGTTCGGGCAGTACCTCGACCTGCTGGACGCGTGAGGCGCGACCGCGGAACAGCACCAGCACACCGGGCAGCGCCGCGACCATCGCCAGCACGCCGTAGACGACACCGGTCGTGAGCCCCTGCGCGGCTCCCAGGCCCGCGGCGCCGAACGCCACGGCCAGGAACGCCTCGCGGGGGCCGAAGCCGCCGACGTTGACCGGCAGCCCCATCACCAGCAGCGCCAACACGACCAGCGGCACGAGCTGGGTCGCGGAGGCCGTCGCCCCGGCCGCCCGCGCCGCGACGAGGAAGAGGCCCACGTGCCCGGCCAGGGTCGCCGCGGACAGCACCGCGACCCCCGGCAGGGTGCGCCGGGAGAGCAGGCCGACCCGCGCGTCCGCCCACGTGGTGGCCAGCGCGCCGCGCACCCTCGGCGACCGCGCGGCGAGCACCGCCACCACGGCGAGCCCGCCCAGCACCGCGACCGCCACCCCGGTGTTCGGCGCCAGGTCCACGGCGAGGACGGGCTGCGTGAGCAGCACCGCCACGCCGACGGAGATCAGCACCACCTGGCCCGCGAACCGCTCGAACACCACCGCCCGCACCCCGCGGCCGACGTCGCCGGACTGCTTGCCGTGGTTGACCGCGCGGTCGACGTCCCCGAGCACACCCGCGGGCAGCACGGAGTTGAGCAGCAGCCCGCGGTAGTAGTCCGAGACGGCCGTGCCGAGCGCGAGCGGCAGACCGAGGGCGCGGGCGATCACCACCCAGCGCCACGCGCTGAGCACCGTGGTCAGCAACCCGATGCCCAGCGCGGCGAGCACCGCCCAGCCGTCGACGGCGCGCAGCCCGTCCAGGAACGCGTCGGTGCCCAGCCGCACACCCAGTGCGACCAGGATCCCGACGGCCACGAGCAGGCGCAGCCACGGCCAGGCGCGGCGCATCAGGCGGCCCTCGGCAGGGCCAGCAGGTCGGTGTGGTGCACGACGGCGGTCAGGTCGCCGTCGAGCCGCCTGCGCAGGTACGCGGGGGCCTCGGCGGCGAGAGCGGGTTCGTGCTCGACGGCGGCGGAGACCCACCCCCGCAGCCACTCCCCCGTCAACGCGGCCTGGTCGGGCCCCAGGCGCCACGGGCTGGGCCGGGTGATCACCTCGGCCCCGACGCGCTCGAACGCCGCCACGGCGGCCGTCACGGCGTCCGGACCGAGCAGCCGACGACCGTCGACGACCCGCCGCTGGTGGGCGTTGAACGCGTCCTGGAACTCGACGTCCAGCGGCTCGGCCGGATCCAGCTCGACGCGGCCCGCCACGGACAGCGTGAACAGCACCGGAACCCCGGCGCACGCCCGCGCCAACCCGTCCACCTCCTCGGAGGTGAACAGGTCCAGCAGCGCCGAGGCCGTCACGAGGGACGTGCCGACGAGGTCCTCGCTCCGCAGCGCGGTGAGGTCTCCCTCCCGCGTCTGCACGGTCACGCCGGCGCCGGTCATGCTCGCACCGGCCAGTTCGAGCAGACGGGGGTCGAGGTCGTGCAGCACCCAGTGCTGCGGACCTCCCAGCCGTCCGGCGAGCCATCGCCCCATCGATCCCGTTCCACACCCTAGATCACGTACGACCAGGGGGGTCCGGTTCACAAGGATCTTGCGGAGGGGGTCGAGCAGGTCCACCGCGCGGGCCTCGGCGTCAGCTCTTTCGCGCAGTGCCAGCCATTCGGGAGCGAAGCTCATCCGCGCACCCTAACCAGCACCTCGGCCATCGACCCGGCGGCTTCGGCCCACCCCGTGAGCTGGTCCCTCCGCCTCCGCGCGGCCTCCCGGAGGGCGGCGCGGGCCCGTTCGTCGTCGAACCAGCGCCGGAGTTCCGCCGCGAGCGCGGCGACGTCACCGGGCGGCACGAGCACGCCGCCGCCACCCAGCGCGTCCGGCACCGAACTCGCCACGACCGGGATGCCGCGGGCCAGCGCCTCGGTGACGACCATGCCGTAGGTCTCGGCCCGCGACGCCAGCACGAACAGGTCGGCCGCCGCGTACGCGCGGTCGAGCGCCTCGCCGTGCAGCGGCCCGGTGAACCGCACCCGGTCGCCCAGCCCGTGCCGCGGAGCCGTCCCCGGCCCCACGCAGTCCAGCGTCCACGGCACGTCGACCACGGTCGCCAGCGCGTCGAGCAGCACGTCGTGGCCCTTGCGCGGCGTCACCGACGCCACGCACAGCACCCTCGACACGCCGTCGGTGCCGGGCGCGAGCGGCGCCGGGTCCACGCCCGGCACCACCGTGCGCACCCGGTCCGGGTCGAGCCCGTGGTGCTCGACCAGCCGCCGCGACGCCCACGGGCTGGTGCCCACGACCGCGGCGGCGGCCCGCAGCACCTCCCGCTCGGCGGCGTCCAGCGCCGCCGCCACGTCGGGTGCGAGCCCGGTCTCGTCGGCCAGCGGCAGGTGCACCAGCACCACCAGCCGCAGCCGCCCGGCGTGCGGCACGACGACGTCCGGCACACCGCACGCCACCAGGCCGTCGAGCAGCACGACCCCGCCGTCGGGCACCGCCGCGAGCGAGCGCGCCAGCGCCGTCGTGTCGCCGGAACCCGGCCACGCGCCGCCCACGGCGGTCTCCCGCACGTCGACGCCCAGCGCGACCAGCTCCCGGCACACCCGCCGGTCGTAGGAGTTTCCGCCGCTCGGGACCGACGGGTCGTCGACCCCTCCCGGCAGCACGACGTGCACGGTCACAGCGCGCGCTGGTAGCTCGCCCACGCGACGTGCGACTCGTGCAGTGTGACCTCGATCGCAGCCAGACCCCGCGCGCCCTCGCCGAGCGCGCCCGCGTGGACGCGGTCCGCCAGCTGGTCGGCGATGTGCTTGGCGAGGAACTCGGTCGAGGTGTTCACCCCGGCGAAAGCGGGTACTTCGTCCAGGTTCCGGTAGTTGAGTTCGGCGAGGACGGTCTTGAGCTCCTGTGTGGCCAGTCCGATGTCGACCACGATGTTGTCCGCGTCGAGATCGGTCCGGTTGAACCGCGCGTCCACCACGAACGTTGCCCCGTGCAGACGTTGTGCCGGACCGAAGACCTCGCCGCGGAAGCTGTGCGCGACCATCACGTGGTCGCGGACGGTGATGCTGAACAGGGTGACCTCCACCAGGTGAGCGGGTTACGGTGCAACTCCCGGCCGAGCGTAATGACGCTGGGCCGGTCTCGGGCGATGAGGGGATCGGATGTACGAGGAAGCCATCAGCCACGAGGACGTCGCCGAGTCGGATCTGGTGACCCGCCGCGGCACCTTCCGCGCCGTCGCGTTCCGCGCGGACGGACACGAGCACATGGCGCTGGTCCACGGGAAGACCAGCATGAGGGACAACGTGCTCATCCGCGTTCACTCCGAGTGCATGACCGGTGACATCTTCGGCGCCATGCGCTGCGAGTGCGGCGAGCAGCTCGACGCCGCCCTCAACCGGATAGTCGCGGAGGGCAGCGGGATCCTCATCTACCTCCGCGGCCACGAGGGCCGGGGGATCGGGTTGGTCGAGAAGGTCCGCACCCACGTCCTCCAGGACGAGCAGGGTCTGGACACCCTCGACTCCGCGACCTCGCTTGGACTGCCGGTGGACGTCCGCGACTACGGTCCCGCCGTCAGGATCCTCAAGCACCTGCGCGTCAACTCCGTCCGCCTCATGTCCAACAACCCGGACAAGATCGAGGCCCTGGAGTCCAACGGCATCACCGTCGCGGCCCGCGAACCGCTGCTCATGCGCCCCAACGACCACAACATCGGCTACCTGACCGCCAAGCGCGACCGCCTCGGCCACGACCTCCCGCAGGTCGACGCCTTCACCACCGACCTCCCCCGCGCGGTCGACCGTTGAGCCACCACGACCTGCTGCCGATCGCCCGCGAAGCGGTCGCGATCGGCGGCAGGATCGCCACCAGCCGCGCCGTGGGCACCGTCACGACCAAGTCGGAACGCGACCTCGTCACCGACGTCGACCTGGCCGTCGAGGACGCCGTCCGCACCTTCCTGCTGACCGAGGCCCCGCACGTGGGCGTCCTCGGCGAGGAGCACGGCCACACCGGCCCCGCGGACCTCTGGTGGGCCCTGGACCCGATCGACGGCACCACCAACTTCGCCCGCGGCATCCCCCTGTGCGCCGTCTCCCTGGGCCTGGTCGCCGACCGCACCCCCGTGCTCGGCGCGATCACCCTCCCGTTCCTCGGCGTCGACTACCACGCCTCCCTGGGCCACGGCGCCTACTCGGGTGCCGAACGCATCCAGGCCTCCCCGGTGGACGCCCTGTCCGACGCCGTGATCTCCATCGGCGACTTCGCGGTGGGCGACGACGCGGCCCCCAAGAACGCCGTGCGCCTGGCCCTCCTGTCCCGCCTGGGTTCCCGAGCACAGCGCATCCGCATGATCGGCACCGCCGCGATCGACCTGGCGTGGGTGGCGGAGGGCAAGCTGGACGCCACCGTGAACCTCTCCAACATGCCGTGGGACACGCTCGCGGGCGCACTCCTGGTGCGCGAGGCGGGAGGCGTGGTGGTCGACCTGGACGACACCACCCACGACGCCGACTCCACCGTCACGATCGCCGTGTGCGCGGGCTTGCGCGAGGCGGTCGTGACCACCCTCCGCCAGTCCTACGAGGACACCCGGTCCTGACCCGGTGCGGTCGCCCACGACCTCACCGCCGCACGACCGCACCTCCCCGACGCACGTCATTCCCGGCGGCGCGGCCACCACGGGGAAGGCACCCGCGAAATGCGGACGGGGTTGGTTTTTCTCATTCATCATCGCTAAATGACTTAGCTCGCCCGATCGGGGGTATCAAGTCAGCCAATCGCGTCACAATGCGACACCAATCAAGGCAATTGTCCACCCATTAGGGGAGGCCTTGCCCACATACCGGTGGACTACCACCAGATTAGCGAAAAATCCGCACTAGTGCGCCAGATTACGGGATAGACCTCACTAACATCTACCCCGGAGTTGCTGGACCGCCCGCCGTCGACGAGTCCAGCCAGCTTTCCGGGACGGTTGTCGAAGTGCGAGGGGGATCTCATGGGCGGTGTCTGGGAAGCCAACCCCGTGGCCCAATTCGCCAAGAGGCTCGGAATGTCGGCCGCGCAGCTGGGCATCACGAACGACGACCCGTCGTGCCCGGACGTCTGGGAGTTGTCCAACGGGGACGTCGCCGTCATAGGCCGCGACCTCACCACGGCCTACTGCTCTCGGCTCCCCGAGGACGTGCACATCGGAGCCGACGAGAGGCTGGTCGTGATCCCCGGTGTCATGCTCCGCGCGGCGAAGGCGGACATCCCCGATGAATGAGAGAGCCGTCGTCCTTTCCGGAACCAGGTTGACCGCGAACGAGTACCTCGCCGACTTCCGCGAGAACTTCTGGCACGACAACAGAGGGCTCAACTGGAAGTTGGAACGCCGCCAGGAGTTCGTCGAATCCTCCAACGAGAGCTGGGAAGCGTCCCGTCGCAATGACTGGAAGCGATCCATCGACCTGCTGGAGAAGGGCCGCTCGACCGTCGCCGACTACGAGCGCAGGATCAGCGAACGCGGTATGGAGGTCCGCCGCGTGAGGGTGGTGGAACAGCCGATCAGTTCGTACCTGCTCTGGGAGCTGACCTCTCTCCACATCCGACAGGAGGTGGGCGGGAAGATCCGCGTCGTCGACCGCGACGCGGTCCAGGCGTACGAGGCGGGCGGTGTCGCGGTGCCCGAACTCTTCCTGCTCGGCGTGGAGATCGCCTACCAGGTGCTCTACGACGAGCACGGTGTCCTGGAGGGAGCGGTGAAGTGCGTGGACGACGACGAAATCCGCTTCTGGGGCGGATTCGTCGCGGACCTGTACGACCGGGGTGAGGAACTCCGCGACTTCTTCGACCGGGAAGTGGCTCGCAGGTTGCCGACCGCGAGCTGACACCGGGGCATGGACGACCACGAGGCACGTGGTGAAGGCGAATCGCACAACGAACTGAGCGGCTTCGCCGACGAGGTGGTGCAGGCTCGCAGCATCAACGGGGGCGTGCACTTCCACCGCGCGGTCCGCCGCCCGCCCAGCCCCGTACCGCGCCAGTTGCCCGCGGACGTCCGCGAGTTCGTCAACCGCTCCGAGGGCCTCAGGTTCCTGACGCTGATGGCGAGGGAGGCGGTCAACAGGGTCGTGGTGTGCGTCATCGTCGGCACGGCGGGCGTCGGCAAGACATCCCTCGCCGTGCGGTGGGCCCACCAGGTGGCCACCGACTTCCCGGACGGCCAGCTCTACGTGAACCTCCGCGGGTACGACGCGGGTCCACCCATCAGCCCGGACGAAGCACTGGACAGGTTCCTGCGCGCGCTCGGCGTGCCGGGGAACCTCGTGCCCGCGGACCTCGATGCCCGATCGGCTCAGTTCCGGTCGTTGCTGGCCGGTCAGAGGATCCTGATGCTCTTGGACAACGCGGCCACACCCGCGCAGATCCGGCCGCTCCTGCCCGGAACGGCCGGGTGCCTGGTGCTGGTCACCAGCCGCAGCAAGCTCTCCGGCCTGATCTCCCGCGAAGGAGCGCACCGGCTGCGGTTGGAGATCCTGCCCGTCGAGGACTCCGTCGCGCTGCTGCGCGGCCTGGTGGCCGAGCACCGACCCCGGGACAGCGACGACGGCCTGGCCGAGCTGGCGAGGCTCTGCGCTCGTCTGCCGCTGGCGCTGCGCATCGCGGCCGAACGCGCGATCAGCAGACCCCGAACCCCGCTGGGTGACCTGATCGGTGAACTGCGCGACGAATCGAGCCTGTGGGACGCGCTCGGGTCGGACGACGATTCGGAAGCGGTGCGGACGGTGTTCGCGTGGTCCTACCGAGCGCTGTCGAAGGAGGCGGGCAGGCTCTTCCGCCTGCTCGGGCTCTACCCCGGAGACGACTTCGGCCCGTCCGCGGTCGCCGCGCTGCTCGACGAACCCGTGCCCACCGCTCGGCGCCTCCTCGACGACCTGGCCGGAGCACACCTCCTGGAGTCCACGGCGCCGGACCGGTACGAGTTCCACGAACTGCTCCGGTTCTACGCACACGACCAGGCACAGGCCGAAGAACCTCCCGACTCGACGTCCGCGGCGCTCGAACGCCTGGCGGTCTGGTACCTCCACGCGGCGTTCAACGCCGTGCTCGCCCTGGTTCCCGAAGCACGTGACCGCAGCTTGCCCGTCCCACCACCGCGCACGGCGGTCCCCGCGTTCACCAGCCACGAGGGCGCGTTCGGCTGGTACGAGTTCGAACGCCGGAACCTGACCGCGCTGGTCCGCCACCTCGGTCAGCACGAGGGCGACGTCGTGGCTCGGCTCCTGGCGGACGTCCTGCGCGAGGTCTACGCGCGCTACAACCACTTCGACGACTGGATCGCCACCGGCACGATCGGACTGGAGGCCGCTCGCAGGCTGGGTGACCGCAAGGGCGAGGCCGACGCGCTGGAAAGCCTGGGCAAGGCGCACGCGCAGCACGCGGACCGGCGGAGGGGAGTCGAACTTCAGACCTCCGCGCTGGCGATCAGGCAGGAGATCGGTGATCGCCGCGGTGAGGTCGCGTCGACCAACGCACTGGGTCTGGTCCACCTGCGCGACCACGAACCAGCCGACGCGCTGTCGCGCTTCCTCCAGACCAAGGAGATCGCGACCGAACTGGCCGACGCCTACTGGACCGCGGTCTCGTCCAACAACATCGCCAACGCCCTCATCGAACTGGAGCGGCCGGAGGACGCGGTGCCCCTGCTCACCGAAGCCCTCTCCGGGTACCGCGGCCTGGCGATCGCGGGTGGCGAGGGCGACGCGCTGCGCGGCCTGAGCCACGCCCACCGCCTCCTCGGCGACGCACGACGGGCGCGCGAGCACATCGAGGAAGCACTGACCATCGCCCGCGACCGCAGGAACCCCGCTTGGGAGGCGTTCTGGTCGCTGGAGGCGGGAAGGGTGGCGGTCTCCCTCGGAACCCCGGCCAACGCACTCGTCCTCTACCAGCGCGCCGCGTCGCTCCAACGACAGCTGAACGACGCCATCCGCGAGGCCGCCGTCCTCGACGCCACCGGCGAGGCCTACCACGCCCTGGACCGACCGGAGGACGCGGCCGACTTCCACCAGTACGCGGTGGAGGTGTTCCGCGGGTTCGACGAGAAGTGGCGCTTGGCGGTCGCCTTGCGGAACCTGTCGATCGCACTGTTGGCCAAAGACGGTCCACAGGCGGCGGCGGACCACTTGCGAGAGGCCGCGACCCTGTTCGAGGCGTTCGACGACCCGGCCGCACGACGACACCGCGCCGAGGTCGAATCGCTGCGGACGACCCCACCGGCGCCCACCCAGTCCTGAATGGTCACCCCGCGGTGGCGGACGTTCCAACGGCACTCGGCGAATTCCGAACCCGAGTAGCTGTTCTTGGCACGTGCCGCCGGTCTCAGTGGTTCGCCCCCTCGGTCAACGCCGCGAGGGTGGCGTGGAACGCGCACCCATCTCCAGCAGCAG
>NZ_DBNGPQ010000171.1:0-54918 GCF_057122925.1 Umezawaea sp.
CGCCTTGACAAGCGAAAACCGGTGTGGAGACAATCGAGCAAGCGGGGTGAACCGCCTCCTAGGGCACCAGCGCCCCCTCCACCAACTCGGGCGCCAGCACACCCCCGAAAGCAGCGACCCGCGCGTAAACCCCTGGCTTCCCGGCCCGAGCGCACCCCTCACCCCAGGACGTCACCCCGATCAACTTCCCCCCGGCCACCAACGGCCCCCCGGAATCCCCCTGGCAGGTGTCGACCCCACCCTCGGGGAACCCGGCGCACACCATCTGCTCGGCGTCGTACTGCGAGTAGGCGGCCCCGCAGGCCGCGTCCGACGTCACCGGAACGGTCGCCCCGAGCAGGTACCGCGACGCGGCCCCCTGCTCGCTGGTCCGCCCCCACCCGTACGCCGCGGCGGACGTCCCGGCCGCGTAGGACTCCGGGCCGTCGGCCAGCGGCAGCACCGAGTACGGCAACGCCCTCCGCAGCGTCAGCACCGCGACGTCCTCGCCGCGGTCGGCGGCCACGTACTCCGGGTGGACCCACACCCGCGACACGGCGGCGACCACGCCCGCGGTGCTCCTCTTGTCCTCGCGACCGGCCACCACGCGGAGCCCCGACGCGGCCCGCCCCACCGAGCAGTGCGCGGCCGTCAGCACCTTCGTGGGCGCCACCAGCGTGCCGCCGCAGAAGTGGAACCCGTTCGCGTCGGTCAGGTACACCGCCCACGGGTGCTCCGCGATCGAAGCCCGCTCGCCGCCGACGATCTCCACGTCTGCGGACGCGGGCGCGACGGCGGTCAGCAGCGCCGCCGCCGCGACCACGAGCACGGCGAAAAGTCGTTTGATCTCCCCCACGGGGCCTCCTCGGTGCGATCCAGTGCGATCAACCACTAACCGAGGACACTAGGCCAGACGTCCGACAAAAGCTGGGCCGTTCAGCCCAACGTCAGTTGTTCGGGGAGTTCCCGAACTTGCTCCAGACCTTGCCCGCCGTGTTCCCCAGCACCTCGCCGAACTCGTTGAACACCTTCATCAACGGGTCCTCGGACGTGCTCATCGAGTCCTTGTACGACTTCGCCGCGGACTTGATGTCGTCGGTGAACGTGCTGGTGGGCCGGTCGTCCTCCCGCCGCTGGTAGGTGCCGGTCAGGATCTCCCGGTACTGCTCGGACGCGGCCCACTTCTGCAGCTCGGCGGCGCGCACGACGGCCAGCGGGTGCGTCAGCGGCCACGTCTTCACCAGCTTGAGCACGCTGTCGCGGATGTCCTCGACCTGCTCGTACTCCTTGGCCTGCTTCAGGAACTCCGCCGTGTCGATCTGCGAGGTGTCCATGCCGCCCGCCATCGCCACGTGCACGCGCAGCGCGGCGGCCGGGTCCTGCACGCACAGCAGGCCCGCGCGGTCGCACGACAGCTCGGTCTTGCGGTACCACTCGTGCAGCGCCGCGATGACCGCCCGGATCGCCCAGTACCCGGCGGGCATCCACCCCAGGCTGTACTGGAGCTGCATCAGCCGCTGGAGGATCGTCTGGTAGAGCGCGTGCCCGGACAGCACGTGCCCCATCTCGTGCCCGATCGCGAACCGCAGGCCCTCGTCGTCCAACAGCTCGACCAGCCCGGTCGTCAGCACGATGAACGGCTTGTCGATGCCCAGCGTCAGCGCGTTCGGCACCGGGTTGCGCTGCACGAACAGCTCGGGCACCGGGTCGACGTCGAGCGTCGCCGCCGCCTCCAGCCTGAGCCGGTCGAGCTTCGGGTACTGCTTGGGCCCCACCCTGATGGAGGACGCCAGGTAGACGAGGCGCTCGCCCCGCTCGGTGAACGCGCCCGCCACCGCCTGGAGCACCGGCCCGATGCCGGGCACGGCGCGCAGCAGCGCCAGCGCGCCGCGGTCGGCCGGATGTTCGTACGCGCGCGGACTGATCCCCGGAAAGCGCACCCTGGCCGTCGAACGTTCGATCTCCTCGGTCATCACCCCAGGTTAGACACGATTGGGAACTCAGCCTGCCGGAACGGGGTCATCACCGGGCAGACTGCCCCGATGACCGCTGACGTGCTCGGTGCCGACTTCGAGACCCGTGCGCTGCCGCTGGGCGGCGGCGACGCGACCGCGACCCTCGTGCGGCACCGCGCGCCCGAGGCGACCCGCGGGGCCGTGCTGTACGTGCACGGCTGGGCCGACTACTTCTTCCAGCGGCACGTGGCCGAGCACTACTCGGCCCTCGGCTACGACTTCTACGCCGTGGACCTGCGCGCGTACGGCCGGTCGCTGAAGCAGGGCGAGACGCCGAACTTCACCACCGACCTGGCGGTCTACCACCAGGAGCTGGACGAGGCCGCGCGGATCATCCGCTCGGAGCACGGCCACACCCGACTGGTGGTCATGGGTCACTCCACCGGGGGACTGATCACCAGCCTGTGGGCGCACGACCGCCGCGCCGCGAAGGTGGTCGACGCGCTGGTGCTGAACAGCCCGTGGTTCGACCTGGCCGAGCCGTGGATCATGCGGACGGTCGGCACCGCCGTCGTGCGCGGGGTCGGGCGCCTCTCCCCCGAGCTCGTCCTCAAGCCGGGCCTGGGCCCGGTGTACGGCGAGAGCATCCACCGCGACCACCACGGCGAGTGGGACTTCGACCTCACGTGGAAGCCGATCGAGGCCTTCCCGGTGCACGCGGGCTGGCTGCGGGCCGTGCGCCTGGCCCACTTCCGGCTCCACGCGGGCCTCGACGTGGGCGTGCCCGCGCTGGTGCTGCGCTCGGACGCCAGCCACCTGCACGCGAAGGCGTTCTCCGAGCGCGCGATGGTCACGGACACCGTCCTGGACGTGGAGCACATCGAGCGCTGGGCTCCGAAGCTCGGCCGACAGGTCACGTCGCTGGCCGTCCCCGGCGGGATGCACGACCTGTTCCTGTCGGCCGAACCCGTGCGCGGCCGGGCGTTCGAGCTGGTCGACGAGTTCCTGGAGCGCTAGCGCTCGTGCGGCTGGGGCCGGTGGTGGACGTACTCGACGATCGTCCCGTCCGGGTGCCGGGCCGTGAGCCCGGCCCCGGTCGGCACGTCGATCCGCGCGTCCAGGACCTCCGCGCCCTGCTCCACCAGCCGCTCCTCGTACACGTCGAGGTCGGCGACGAGCAGCGTCCCGTGCGTCGCGCGGAACGGTTCGAGGATCTCCTCCGTACCTTCCACCAGCAGGAACGCGCCCACGGTGGCGATGTCCAGGCCCTTCTCCGGGTACGGGGTGCGCAGGTCGACCCGCACCCCCTGGAGGCGCTCGTAGAAGGAGATCGCGTCGTCGAGCCCACCGCGCGGCACGAACGCGCGGATGTACGGGCGGGGGGTGGTGCGGGTGGACGAGTCGGGGTCGCGGCGCCAGAGCTGATCGGTCATGGCACCAGCCTGCGACCTCCGCGTCCACGGGACGAGACAGCGGTTCATGGGGTTACCGGTGGTCATAGGCTCGGGTCGTGGCGAGCAAACAGGAGCTGGGCGCGTTCCTCCGCGCCCACCGCGAGTGGCTGGCACCGTCGGACGTGGGGCTGGCGGGTGGTTCCCGCCGCCGCACCCCCGGCCTGCGGCGGGAGGAGGTCGCGGCGCTGTCCGGTGTGGGCCTGGCCTGGTACACGTGGCTGGAGCAGGGCCGGGTGGACACCTCCCGGCAGGTGCTCGACGCCGTGTCGCGCGCGCTGCGGCTGGACCGGGACTCGCACGGCCACGTGCTGGCGCTGGCCGGGCTGCGGCCGGTGGTGGACCAGGACGTCGACCTCTCGGCGGTCCTGACGCCGCTCGTGGACGCCTGGCCCGGCCCCGCGGCGGCGGTGGACCGGCGGTTCGACCTGGTCACGGCCAACCCGGCGTACCTGGACCTGTGGCGGCTGCCGGAGCGCAACCTCGTGCTGCTGCTCACCGACCCCGCCGTGCGCGACCGGGTGCCGGGGTGGGAACCGCTGGCGCAGGACGTGTTCCGCCAGTTCCGCATGCACGCCGACCGCCACCCGGACGACCCGCGCACCCGTGACCTGCTCGCCCGGTTCGCGGCGCGGCGGCCCGAGCTGGCGTGCTGGTGGGAGTGCCGGTCCGTGCGGGCGTTCCGCACCACGACGACGAGCGTCGACGGCACGCCGTGGACGTTCTCGCTGCTGCGGCCGGGCGAGGACCCGGAAGCGGGGGTGCTGCTGCTCAGCGCCGCCGGGCCGCGCTAGGCCGGGGCAGCAGGATGTGCACGGCGAAGCCCGCCAGCGTGGCGAGGACGACCTGGTAGGCGATCGACAGCTCCCGCTGCGAGGCGATGAGGAACGCGGCGTCCAGGTCGGTGGACACGAGGCCGGCCATGGTCACCAGACCGGTGACGTGCCAGCCGAAGAAGCCCGCGGTCCACAGCACGAGCGGCCAGCGGTTGCGGTCCGGGCGGCGCAGCAGCAGGAACGTGGAGAAGCCCGCGGCCGCGTTGAACAGCACGGCGGTGGCGACGAGCTCCGCCGCGAGCGGGGACAGCAGGGTCGAGATCGTCTGCACCACGGCGACGGCGACGACCAGCCAGCACCCGAATCGCGTCTTGTCCACGGTTCGGGATGCTAGATCACGCCCGCGCGGGCGGCGGCCAGCGCGGCGCGGGCCGCGCGTTCGGCGACGGCGGCGTCCACGGGTTCGCGCGTGACGAGCACGCGGTAGCAGAGGGGCGCGCAGGCCGTGCGCACCACCTCGACCGGGTCGACGCCCGCGGGGAGTTCGCCCCGCTCGACCGCGCGGACGACGACCAGGGCGGCTCGGGCCTGGCGGGCGGCGTAGAAGTCCCGGAGGGCGTCGGCGGCGCGCGGTGACTGGAACGCGGCGGCCACGACCGCCGTCGGCACCAGGCCGTGCGCGAAGGCCTCGGCGACCTCGGTGGTGATGGCGATCAGGTCGCCCTCGGCGCTGCCGGTGTCGGGCAGCGGCCACGGCGTGTCGCGGGTGTGGTCGAGCGCGTCGGCGAGGAGCACGTCGACGCTGCCCCAGCGCCGGTAGACGGTGGTCTTGTGGACGCCCGCGCGGGCGGCGACGGCGTCGACGGTGAGCGCCGGGTAGCCGTGCTCGGCCAGTTCGGCGTAGGTCGCGGCCAGCACCGCGTCGCGGACGCGGGCCGAACGGCCTCCGGGTCGGGTGCTCATCGGAATCCAGTTGCGTCGTCGGGGCGGACGTGGAGACAATAACGCAACTTTTGTTGCATTAGGGAGGAGTTCGTCGTGGTGGATCGCCTGGCCGAGTTCGCCGCCGACGCCGAGCGGGACCCGGTGGCCGCCACCGAACGGCTGCGCGCCGACCTGGTCGGATCCGGTGGGCCGCTGGTCGAGCGCGTCGACGGCGGCAGGGTTCGGGTGACGTTCGTGTGGATCGGTCCGGAGCGGCAGGTGTCGGTGCGGGCGCAGGTGTTCGACGACCCGAACGCGCTGTCGCACCCGATGCGGCGGGTGCCGGGCACGGACGTGTGGCACCTCGCCGCCGTGGTCCCGTCCGACGTGGTCACCTGCTACCAGTTCCTGGTCGACGACCCGTTCCCCGACGCCGACCGCGACGACCTGGCCGAACTGGGGCGGCTCATGCTCGCGGCGCGCGCCCGGATGTTCGCCGACCCGGTGAACCCCCGCAGGCTGTTCCCGCAGATGGCGGTGGTCGCGGGTGAGCGGACGGCCGCCCCGGAGCACTGGGACTCCGTGCTGGTCCTGCCCGACGCCGAGCCGCTCGACTGGTTCGACACCCCAGAGGGCGAGCGCGGCGCGCTCACCGAGCACCGGCTCGACGGCCGCGCCGTCACCGTCTACACCCCTCCCGGCTACCGGCCGTCCGAGACGTACCCGCTGGTGGTGCTGCTCGACGGCGAGTGCTGGCCGCTGGTCGCCGACCTGCCCGCCGCGCTCGACAACCTGACCGGCCGCGAGATCGCGCCCGCCGTCGTGGCGATGGTGCACAACACCGGCGGGATGGCCGCCCGCATGGCCGAGTTGGCCTGCGACCCCGCCTTCGCCACCCTGCTCGCCGACCGCGTCGTCCCGTTCGTGCGCTCGCTGCACGCCGTCGCCGACCGCGCCGTGGTCGCGGGCAACAGCCTCGGCGGACTGGCCGCCGCCCACGCCGCGCTGACCCGTCCCGACGTGTTCGAGGCCGTGCTGTCGTGCTCCGGCTCGCACTGGTGGGGCTACGACGGCACGGGCTGGGGCAAGGACTCCGAGCCCGAGTGGCTGACCCGCCAGTACGCCGACGCGCCCCTGCTGCCCCTGCGCTTCTGGGTCGACGTGGGCACGCTGGAGACCGGCTCCAGCCCCCTGTCCCCCGGCGTCGACCAGCGCGCCGCCAACCGCCACCTGCGCACCGTGCTGCGCGCCAAGGGTTACCCCGTCGACTACCACGAGGCGCCCGGCGGCCACGACTTCGCCACGTTCCGCCGCAGCCTCGTCCGCGGCCTCCGCGCCCTGCTGCCCGCCTGAGAGAGGACCCTCCGTGCCCATCGCCCCGAGCCCGGACCAGCTCTACCCGCTGCCGGACCACCCGAGGGTCGTGCTGCTCAAGCCGCTGATCACCTCCCCGACCATCGAGGTCGGCGACTACAGCTACTACGACGACCCGGACGACGCGACGCGGTTCGAACACCGCAACGTCCTCTACTCCTACGGCGAGGAGAAGCTCGTCATCGGCAAGTACTGCGCCATCGCCGCGGGCACCACGTTCATCATGGCGGGCGCCAACCACCTGACCACCGGCGTCTCCACGTTCCCGTTCACGATCTTCGGCGGCGACTGGGCGGAGTCCACCGTGGACCTCATGCTGGCCAACCCGTCGAAGGGCGACACGACCGTCGGCCACGACGTGTGGTTCGGCTACCGCTCGATGATCATGCCCGGCGTGACCATCGGGCACGGCGCGATCATCGCCAGCGGCGCGGTCGTGGTGGCCGACGTGCCGCCTTACACGATCGTGGGCGGCAACCCGGCGAAGCCGGTGAAGGCCCGGTACTCGGCCGAGGAGGTCGACCTGCTGCTGAGGGCGGCGTGGTGGGACTGGCCGGTCGACCTGGTGACCGAGCACGTGCGGACGATCATGTCGGGCACACCGGCGGACATCGGCGGGATCGCGCGGGCCAACGGGCTCATGACGGGGTGATCGACCAGTCCCCGCTCGACGTGACCTGGACGATCGCCGGACCCGCCAGCGGCACGGTGCCCTCGTAGCCACCGATGGTGTTGACCGCGAGGTCGATCCTGCTCGTCTTGAGGGACGCGACGTGGACGGCGAAGTTGCCGTCGCCCACGTTGCCGACCTTCGCCTTGGTCGCGCCCGCGGCGAGGAAGACCACCGAGTCGCCGCTGCCCGACGCCACGCCCTCGACCAGGGGCGCCAGGTCGAGCCCGCCGACGGTCAACGTCCACGCGCCCTGCGCGCCGACGGTCAGGGTGGTGGTGCGGCTGCCGTCCCTGATGTCCATCCACCGCAGACCGCTGTAGGCGCCGATCTCGTTGACCAGCAGGGATTCGAAGCCGTCCGACTTGAGCGTGGTGTTGCTCGAACAGGCGGGGCACTCGAACTTCACGATCTTGATGCCGCTGGGCCGGTCCAGCGCGACCACGTCGTCGCCCTGTCCGGTGTAGACAGTCGGTGGCGGTGGCGGTGGCGGTGGGGGCTTGGTCGTGGTGGTCGTCGTCCGGCCCGTCGTGGTCGTGGGCTTGGGCTTGGCCGAGGTGGCCGGGGCCTTCGCGAGTTCGGCGGCGGCGGACGACGCCGCGGCGCCCGGTTCCTGCCCCGACCGCTCACCGCCGTTGGCCACGCTGATCACCACGAGCAGGGTGACGACACCGACGACGACCCACGGCCACCGCTTGGTCTTCGGCCGCGGCGGCACGGGTGGCGGAACGCACCGGCCCGGAGGCGGGCCGTGCGGGACTCCCGGAGGCGGGCCGCCCCACTGGGGCTGTCGCGGCCCGTACGGGGGCGGGGGATCGGGAGGACCTGCGGGCGGTTGCGTCATGGGAGTGCCTCCAACCTGAGCGCACCGGTGTTCCGGTCGCCCGTTCCGTCGAAGCTCCCGCACGCAGCGTTATCCCCTTGGCGCGCCACTCACTCTTTCGAGTCCACATGAGACTCGAATGGGCGTACGCGGGTCAGCGGCACAGGGTCGGTCACGGCTTGCGGCCCACCCCGACGTACGCGCTGATGTACGCGTCGTCGGAGTCGGAACGCCACTCCGGCAGCAGCACGACGCCGGGGTCGACCAGGTCGAGGCCGTCGAAGAAGCAGGCGATGTCGGCGGCGGAGCGCAGGACCAGACGGGCGTCGGAGCGCTGGTAGACGGCCTGCACGCGTTCGCCGCTGGTGACGCCGTCCTGCGTGACGCCGTCCAGGCTGCCGTGGGAGATCGCCACGTAGCTGCCGGAGCACACGGCGTCGCGGTAGCGGGCGACGGCGGCGTGCGGGTGGTCGCCGTCGGGCACGAAGTGCAGGACCGCGGAGAGCAGGACCGCGAGCGGGCGGTCGAGGTCCAGCACCTCGCGAACTTCCGGGGTGGCCAGCACCTCGTCGGGGTCGCGCAGGTCGGCGCGCACGGCCACGGCGTGCTGCTCCTCCGCCAGCATGGCGATGCTGTGGGCGACGGCGACCGGTTCCACGTCGACGTAGACGACGCGGGCGCCGGGGTTGGTCTGCTGGGCGATCTCGTGGACGTTGCCGACCGTGGGGATGCCCGAACCGAGGTCGAGGAACTGGTCGACGCCCTGGTCGGACAGGTAGCGGACGGCGCGGCGGAGGAAGTTGCGGTTGGCGCGCGCGGCGCCCGCCATGCCGGGGTAGATCTTCTCGACGGCCTTGGCGGCCTCGCGGTCGACGGCGAAGTTGTGCGAGCCGCCGAGGAAGTAGTCGTACATCCTCGCGACGCTCGGTCGGGTGAGGTCGACCGAGGACGGCACCCACAGATCCACGACAGCCCCTCCACCGATGCTATGTCGATCACACTCGATCCAACCCCGCCGCGTCGGGAACTGTCCAGGTGCGGTCAGGTGAGGACGACGCAGCCCCGCCGTTCCAGGTCGAGCAGCCACAGCGGCATCGCGAGCCGCTTGTTCCAGCGGAGGTCGAGCTTCTCCAGCGCGGGCAGGCCGCCGAGCACGTCCGGCAGCGTCGACAGCGCGTTGTTCCGCAGGTCGAGGACCCGCAGCGCGGCGAGGTCACCGATCTCGACGGGCAGCGCGGTCAGGTGGTTGTCGCGCAGGCTGAGTTCGCGCAGGTCGGTCAGGCGGCCGAGGGACCCCGGCAGCTCCGTCAGCAGGTTGCCGCGCAGGTGCAGCTCCCGCAGCCGGGTGAGGTCGCCGATCGACTCCGGCAGCGCCGCGAGCCGGTTGCCGTAGAGCCGGAGCTCGCGCAGGCCGGCCAGGCCGCCGACGCTCTCCGGCAGCGAGGTCAGCAGGTTGTCGGCGATGTTGAGGTAGCGCAGCTTCACCAGACCGCCCAGCGACTCCGGCACGGACGTGAGCCGGTTGTCGCCGAGGTAGAGGTACCGGTCGAGCGAGGTCAGGTCGCCGAGGGAATCCGGCAGCGCCGTCAGGGCGTTGTGCCCGAGGTCGAGGGTGTGCAGCGTGGTGAGCCCGCTGATCTTCGGCGACAGCTCGCCGACGCGGTTCGCCGCGACGTTGAGCGAGCGGAGCTCGACGAGCTCCCAGAGCGAGTCCGGCAACGCCGTGAGGTCGTTGTCGTAGGCGCTGAGCTCCCACAGGTCCGGCGGGAGGTCGGGGAACTCGGTCAGCCCTTGGCCGTCCAGGTCGAGGCTCTGCATTGCGACACCCTAGGTGCTCGCTCAGAGCGAACGCCCGGCGGAAACAATCCCCGACTCCACTTGGTTGAGCCAGTCAGACTCAACTTTGGAGGGTGACTTGATGGGCAAGACTCTGGCACTTCCGGTGTTGCCCCTCGACGACGTGGTCGTGCTCCCCGGCATGGTCGTTCCCGTCCGGCTTTCCGGCGCGGACGCCAACGCCGAGGCCCGCGCCGCCGTCGAGGCCGCCACCGCCGCCGCCGAGAACGGCGCCAAGGCGCAGCTGCTGCTGGTGCCCCGGCTCGACGGCAAGTACGCCAAGGTCGGCACGCTGGCCGTGATCGAGCAGGTCGGCAGGCTGTCCGGCGGCGAGCGGGCGGCCGTCGTGCGCGGCACCGAGCGCGTGCGGATCGGCACCGGGACGACCGGACCGGGCGCGGCGCTGTGGGTGGAGGCGACCGTCGCCGACATCCCCGAGGCCGACGACCGCACCACCGAGCTGGCCCGCGAGTACCGCGCGCTGGTGACCACGATCCTCCAGCAGCGCGGCGCGTGGCAGGTCGTCGACTCCGTGCAGCAGGTGGACGAACCGTCGGCGCTGGCCGACCTCGCGGGCTACGCCTCCTACGTGACCGAGGACCAGAAGGTCTGGCTGCTGGAGACGAGCGACGTCAACGAGCGGCTGGAGAAGCTGCTGGAGTGGGGCCGCGAGTACCTGGCGGAGCTGGACGTCGCCGAGACGATCCGCAAGGACGTCAAGGAGGGCATGGAGAAGCAGCAGCGGGAGTTCCTGCTGCGCCAGCAGCTCGCCGCGATCCGCAAGGAGCTGGCCGAGCTGGACGGCAAGCCCGCGACGGAGGAGCAGGACTACCGCGCCCGCGTCGAGGGCGCCGACCTGCCCGAGCACGTCCGCAAGGCCGCGCTCGCCGAGGTGGACAAGCTGGAGCGCACGTCCGACCAGTCCCCCGAGGTCGGCTGGATCCGCACGTGGCTGGACACGGTGCTGGAACTGCCGTGGAACGAGCGCACCGACGACGCCTACGACATCCGCGGCGCGCGGGCCGTGCTCGACGCCGACCACTCCGGTCTGGACGACGTGAAGGAGCGGATCACCGAGTACCTGGCGGTGCGCCGCAGGCGGACCGACCGCGGCATGGGCGTCGTGGGCGGTCGGCGCAGCGGCGCCGTGCTGGCCCTCGTCGGTCCTCCCGGTGTCGGCAAGACCTCGCTCGGCGAGTCCGTCGCACGGGCCATGGGCCGCGAGTTCGTCCGGGTCGCGCTGGGCGGCGTGCGCGACGAGGCCGAGATCCGCGGCCACCGCCGCACGTACGTCGGCGCGCTGCCCGGCCGGATCGTCCGCGCCATCACCGAGGCGGGCACGATGAACCCCGTCGTGCTGCTGGACGAGATCGACAAGGTCGGCTCGGACTACCGGGGCGACCCGACGGCCGCGCTGCTGGAGGTGCTCGACCCGGCGCAGAACCACACGTTCCGCGACCACTACCTGGAGGTCGACCTCGACCTGTCCGACGTGGTCTTCCTGGCCACGGCGAACGTGCTCGACACGATCCCCGCGCCGCTGCTCGACCGCATGGAACTCGTGCAGCTCGACGGCTACACCGAGGACGAGAAGGTCACGATCGCCCGCGACCACCTGCTGCCCCGGCAGCTGGAGAAGGCCGGCCTGACGCCCGAGGAGGTCACGATCTCGGAGGACTCCCTGCGCAAGCTGGCGGGCGAGTACACCCGTGAGGCCGGTGTGCGGCAGCTCGAACGCGGCCTCGCGCGCATCCTGCGCAAGGTCACGGCGAAGGTCGCGCTGGACGAGGAGGCGCTGCCGGTCGGCGTCGAGGTGCCCGACCTGCGCGGCTACCTGGGCAAGCCGAAGCACACGCCGGAATCGGCCGAGCGCACCTCGGTCCCCGGCGTTGCGACGGGGCTGGCCGTCACGGGTGCCGGTGGCGACGTCCTGTTCATCGAGGCGTCGCTGGCGGCCAAGGACTCCGGCGCGAGCGGCGTCACGCTGACCGGGCAGCTGGGCGACGTGATGAAGGAGTCGGCGCAGATCGCGCTGTCCTACCTGCGGTCGCACGACGACGAACTGGGCTTCGGCGTCGGCTCGCTGGCCGACCGCGGCGTCCACGTCCACGTGCCCGCCGGTGCCGTGCCGAAGGACGGCCCGAGCGCGGGCGTCACGATGACGACCGCGCTCGCGTCGCTGCTCTCGGGCAGGCCGGTCCGCTCGGACGTGGCGATGACCGGCGAGGTGTCGCTGACCGGCCGCGTGCTGCCGATCGGTGGCGTGAAGCAGAAGCTGCTGGCCGCGCACCGGGCGGGCATCACGACCGTGCTGCTCCCGGCGCGCAACGAGCCCGACCTGGACGACGTGCCGGAGTCGGTCCGCGAGGCGCTGACCGTGCACCTGGTGGCGGACGTCCGCGAGGTGCTGGTCCACGCCCTGGAGCCCGCGGCGTCCGCGGTGACCGCCGCGGCGTAGTCCGGACGTGAAAAGGCCCCGCTCGGTCATCCGAGCGGGGCCTTTCCTCGTGCGACGGCTGGGTCCGAGGACTCAGACGCCGATGTCGATGACGACCCGCGTCGGGTTCTCCAGGACCGAGACCGACTGCCAGGTGGCCCGGCGGTAGCCGAGCCCCACGGTCAGCTGGCCCTCGAAGTCGCCCGTGATCGCGAACGCCTGGACGTTGGACAGCTGCGGGGTCGTGAACTTCCGCGGACCGGTGTAGGTCGGGTCGCCGTTGTCGTCGTGCGCGGCACCCGGCCACGTCACGACCTGGTAGAAGTAGGTGCCCGGCAGGTTGACCGGCAGGCCGGACCCGTCGTAGGTCAGCTCGGGCACGACCTGCGCGAACGGGATCGTCGGCTTCGGCCCGGTGAAGTCCAGCACGATCCGGTCGTACGTGGCGTGCGCCCCCACTCGAACGTTGGTCAGCAACGGCGTGGACGGTGACGCGGACGCCGTGGACACCACCGACGCGACAGCGGTCAAAGCGGCGAACAACACGACTACCGCGCGCAAACGAGTCCTCATGGCTACCCCTCCCCAAGTGTGGCCGGAAAGCGCTCCGCCCCGAGGAGCGCTTCCCCATTAGAGACGCTCGGCGGCCCCCGTGGTTGCGAACACGGGAAACTGCGCCGTCCGAGTGCCCCCACTAGGCTCGGATCGACCGATGATCACCCGTGGAGGACCCGATGAGCCTTGAGCGCCCCGTTGCTCCCGATCCCTACTCGCTGCTGCCGGTGGTGCCCTCGTTCAGCGTGACGTCGACCGACGTGCGCGACGGCGAGACGTTGCCGCAGGCGCAGGTGCACGCGGGCGGCAACACCTCTCCGCAGTTGAGCTGGTCCGGTTTTCCCGAGGGGACCAAGAGCTTCGTGGTGACGTGCTTCGACCCGGACGCGCCGACGCCGTCGGGGTTCTGGCACTGGGTCGCGGTGAACCTGCCCGCGTCGGTGACGGAACTGCCCGCGGGCGCGGGTGGGTCGGACGACTCGCTGCCGGGTGGCGCGTTCCACGTCCGCTCGGACTACGGCACGCGCGCGTTCGGCGGCGCGGCCCCGCCGGAGGGCGACCCGGCGCACCGGTACTTCTTCGTGGTGCACGCGGTCGACGTGGAGGAGCTGGACGTCGACGGCGACGCCTCGCCCGCCGTGGTGAGCTTCAACCTGGCGTTCCACACGCTCGCGCGGGCGATCCTCACCCCTGTCTTCCAGCAAACCTGAGCGGGAATCGCACGGCCGTCCTGCCCGTTTGAGAGAGTAGGAACCCCACCTACCAGGCAGGACGGCATCGTGCGGCACTTCGACCTCGTCATCATCGGCAGCGGCTCCGGGAACTCGATCCCCGACGAGCGGTTCGCCGGCCAGCAGATCGCGATCGTCGAGAAGGGCGTGTTCGGCGGCACCTGCCTGAACGTCGGCTGCATCCCGACGAAGATGTTCGTGCACACCGCGGACGTGGCCTCGACCCCGTCGGGTGCCGCCAAGTTCGGTGTCGACGAGCACCTGGACGGCGTGCGGTGGCCGGACGTGCGGGACCGGATCTTCGGCCGCATCGACCCCATCTCGGCGGGCGGGCTGCGCTGGCGGTCCGAGGACAACGCGAACGTGACCGTCTACCAGGGCACGGCGAGGTTCGTCGGCCCGAAGACGCTCGACACCGGCACCGGCGAGGTCATCACCGCCGACCGGTTCGCGATCGGCGCGGGCAGCAGGCCGGTCATCCCGGACGTCGTGGACCTCGACACGGTCGACTACCACACCAGCGACACCGTGATGCGGCTCGACGAGCTGCCCGAGAGCATGGTCATCCTGGGCAGCGGGTTCGTCGCGAACGAGTTCGCGCACGTGTTCTCGTCGTTCGGCGTGAAGGTCACGATGATCGCCCGCTCGGACCTGCTGCTGCGCCACGAGGACCACGAGATCGCCGAGCGCTTCACCTCGCTCGCCACCGACAGGTGGGACGTGCGGTTGCAGCGCAAGACCGTGCGCGCCGAGCGCACCGACGGCGGCCTCCGCCTGCACCTGGAGGGTCCGGACGGCGCGGAGGTCGTGGACGCCGAGGCGCTGCTGATCGCGGTCGGCCGCACCCCGAACACCGACCTGCTCGACCTCGCGCAGACCGGTGTGACCACCCACCCGGACGGCCGGATCGTCGTGGACGAGTACCAGCGGACCGTCGTGGACGGCATCTACGCGTTCGGCGACATCAGCTCCGAGTACCAGCTCAAGCACGTCGCGAACCACGAGAGCAAGGTCGTGCGGCACAACCTGCTGCACCCCGACTCGCCGAGGAAGTCGGACCACCGGTTCGTGCCGTCGGCCGTGTTCTCGTCCCCGCAGATCGCCTCCGTCGGCCTCACGGAGGAGCAGGCGGTCGAGCAGGGCGTCCGGTACGTGAAGGGCACGCAGGCGTACGCGTCGATCGCCTACGGCTGGGCGATGGAGGACCACAGCGGCTTCGCCAAGGTCCTCGCCGACCCGGCCACCGGGCAGATCCTGGGCGCGCACATCATCGGTCCGCAGGCCCCGACGGTCATCCAGCCGCTCATCCAGGCCATGAGCTTCGGCCTGGACGCCCGCACGATGGCCGCGGGCCAGTACTGGATCCACCCGGCCATGCCGGAACTGGTCGAGAACGCCCTGCTGAACCTGCCGCTGGACTAGTCGAACGGCGTCCGGGCGGTCGCGATGGCCCGTCGCGACCGCCGGGACCCGCGACAGCCGTGATCAGCTGCCGAGCGAACGCACGACCTCGTCGGGGTCGGCGAGCCGTCGCCGTGCGCTTCCTCGCCCGTGGAGCCGTCCTACACGGTGCGGGGACGGCCCGCGATGGAACCGAGCGCGGTGAGCAGCACGACCAGGCCCGCCAGGACGAGCATCGAGGTCGTCCACGCGCCCGTCGAGTCGCGCAGCAGCCCGAACGCGAACGGGCCCGTGGCCGCGATCAGGTAGCCGATGCTCTGCGTCATCGCCGACAGCCGGGCGGTGTCCGCGGTGGTCGACGAGCGCAGCGAGACCAGCACGATCGCCAGCGGGAACATGCCGCCCATGCCGAGGCCGACCAGCAGCACCCACAGGCCCGTCAGGGTGCCGGGTGCGAACGCGAGACCCAGCACTCCCGCCAGCAGCAGCGCGCCGAGGACGAGCACCATCCCGGTCTGCGAGCGCCAGCGGGCGGCCAGCGGTGGCACGACGAAGCTGACCGGGACGCCGAGGACGACGGTGATGGCGAGCAGGAAGCCCGCCGTGGTGCGGTCGACGCCCGCGTCGCCGAGGATCGCCGGGAGCCAGCCCATCACCGTGTAGGCGAGCAGGGCCTGGCTGCCGAAGAAGACCGTCATGACCCACGCCAGCGGGCTGCGCAGCAGGGAGCGGCCGGGCGGCGGGCCCGTGACGCGGCCCGCCACGCCGCGGCGGGACCCGGCCAGCCAGAGCAGCAGCGCGGCCAGCGACAGCAGCGCCCACGCGCCGACCGCCAGCCGCCAGCTCCCGAGGAACGCCTCCAGCGGCGGGGTCAGGGCGGCACCGGCGCCCGCTCCCGCGGCCATCGCGGCGGTGTAGATCCCGGTGATCGGCCCGATCCTCGTGGGGAACGAGTCCTTCACCACGACGGGGATGAGGACGTTGCAGACGGCGATGCCCGCGCAGGCGACGAACGTGCCGCCGAGCACCACGAGCGGGCCGTCGACCACCCGCAGGAGCAGGCCGAGGGTCAGCACGAGGAGCGCCGAGCCGACCGCCCGCTTGAGGCCGAGGCGCCTGCCCACCCACGGCGCGGCGAAGGCGGCGGCGCCGAAGCAGAGGACGGGCACGGCGGTGAGCAGGCTCGTCCAGGCCGCCGAGACGCCGAGACCGGCCCGGACGTCGCCCAGCACCGAGGCGAGACTGGTGACCGCGGGTCGCAGGTTGGCTGCCGCGAGGGTGACGCCTGCCGCCAACAGGATGCCGCCGGTGACGGCCACATGTCGGCGTCGTCCTACGGGTTCAACCACTCCGTGTACCCGAACCGTCGCGGAGACACCACTATCGGTGGCAGTGTTATCACTCGACGGTATCGATCGCGGAATCGTCACCCGACTACTGTCCCAGACATGGGATGTTCGGATGAAAGGACTTTGCTGTGCCATTGGCCACTACCCGGCGGGCGGGCCTCGTCGATCAGGTGATCGACCAGATGAGAGGTGCGATCAGCAGCGGCGAATGGCCCGTCGGCCGCCGCATCCCGCCGGAGCCGGAGCTCGTCCAGGCCCTCGGCGTCGGGCGCAACACCGTGCGCGAGGCCGTTCGGGCGCTGTCCCACGCGGGACTGCTGGAGGTGCGGCAGGGGGACGGCACGTTCGTCCGCGCCACGAGCGAGATCTCCGGAGCGGTGCGGCGGCTGTGCGGCACCGAGCTGCGCGAGGTCCTCCAGGTGCGGCGCACGCTGGAGGTCGAGGGCGCGCGGCTGGCCGCGACGCACCGGACCGAGGACGACCTGCGCAAGCTGACAGCCCTGCTCGCGCAGCGCGACGCGGCCGTGGCGGCCAAGGACTGGGAGCGGATGATCGAGCACGACGCCGCCTTCCACGGACTGCTCGTCCAAGCGTCGCACAACACGCTGCTGAGCGAGCTGTACCGCGGCTTGAACGAAACCGTCCGCGCGAGCATCACGGCGACCGTGGACGAGGACCTCGACCCGCCGGTGTCGCACACGGGGCTGCTGGACGCCGTGCGCGACCGCGACCCCGTCCGAGCGGCGGCCGAGGCAAGCGGTTTCCTGGAGGACATCCTGCAACGACACGGCGAGTGAGGCCGCGGACCGGAACCGTCCGCGGGCGATCCTATGGTTGATCCCATGGAGCCCTATCGCATCCAGATCCCGCAGTCGCAACTCGACGACCTCCACACCCGGCTCGCGAACACCCGATGGCCCGCCGAACCCGACGGGACCGGCTGGGCGGACGGCGTGCCCGTCGCGTACCTGAAGGACCTCGTCGAGCACTGGCGCACGCGCTACGACTGGCGCGCCTGGGAAGCGCGGCTCAACGCCTTCCCCCAGTTCACGACGACCATCGACGGCGCGAACATCCACTTCCTGCACGTCCGCTCCGCCAGGGCCGACGCGCTGCCGCTGGTCCTCACGCACGGCTGGCCGGGCTCGGTCGTCGAGTTCCTCGACGTGGTCGAACCGCTGTCGCGCGACTTCCACCTCGTCATCCCCTCCATGCCCAACTACGGCTTCTCCGGCCCGACCCGCGACACGGGGTGGGACGTGCGGCGCATCGCGACCGCGTGGGCGGAGCTGATGGCGCGGCTGGGCTACGAGCGCTACGGCGCGCAGGGCGGTGACTGGGGGTCGGCGGTCTCGCGCGACCTCGGGATCGTGGACGCGGAGCACGTGGTCGGCGTGCACCTGAACATGGTGCTGACGTTCCCCGGTGACGACCTGAGCGGGCTGACCGACGACGACAGGGCCCGGCTCGGCATGCTCCAGCACTTCGCCGACGACATGTCGGGCTACCAGCGGATCCAGGGCACCAGGCCGCAGACGCTCGCCTACGGCCTCACCGACTCCCCCGTCGGGCAGCTCGCGTGGATCGTCGAGAAGTTCAAGGAGTGGACGGACTCGGAGGACGTGCCGGAGGAGGCCGTCGACCGCGACCTCCTGCTGACCAACGTGATGGTCTACTGGCTCACCGCCACCGCGGGCTCGTCCGCCCGGCTGTACAAGGAGGCGACGAGGTCCTGGACCGCGACGGAGGTGTCGACGACACCGACCGCCGTGGCCGTGTTCCCCGCCGAGATCGCCCTGCCCGTGCGGAGCATCGCGGAGAGGACGAACACCATCGTGCGGTGGACCGAGTTCGACCGCGGCGGCCACTTCGCCGCCCTCGAACAGCCCGCCCTGCTGGCGAACGACGTCCGCGCCTTCTTCCAGAGCCTGTAGATGCTGACCACGCGAACGCTCAACCGCACCACGCTGGCCCGGCAGATGCTGCTGGAACGGCACGACCTGCCACCGGACCGGGCGATCGAGCACCTGGTCGGGTTGCAGGCCCAGGCGACCTCGTCGCCGTACGTCGCGCTGTGGTCGCGGCTGCGGGACTTCGACGCGGGCGAGGTCGGCGCGATGCTGCTGGACCGCACGGCGGTCCGCACGACGCTGATGCGCGGCACGCTGCACCTCGTCACGGCCCGCGACTGCGTGCGGCTGCGGCCCGCGCTCCAGCCGATGCTGGCCCGCACGGCGACCGCGAACTTCGCCCGTTCCCGGCGAGCCGAGGACCTGGCCGACCTGGTCGCCGCGGCCAGGTCGCTGCTCGACGCGGCGCCGATGACGAACGCCCAGCTGGCCGCCGAGCTGACCCGGCGGTGGCCCGACCACGGGATCACCGGGCTGGGCTCCCTGGTCCAGGCGCTGCTGCCCGTGGTGCAGACGCCTCCGCGCGGCGTGTTCGGGCGCAGCGGGCAACCGCTCAACGCCGTCGCGGCGACGTGGCTCGCCACCGAGATCCCGGCCGAGGCCGATCCGGACGAGATGGTGCTGCGGTACCTGGCGGCGTTCGGTCCGGCGAGCGTCGCGGACGTGGCGGCGTGGTCGCGGCTGACCGGGCTGCGGGCCGTGGTGGACCGGCTGGACCTGAAGACCTACCGCGACGAGTCGGGGCGAACGCTGCTGGACGTCCCGGACGGCGTCCTCACCGACCCGGAAACCCCGGCCCCGCCCCGTTTCCTGCCCGACTTCGACAACGTGCTCCTCTCGCACGCCGACCGGACGCGGATCATGTCCGACGAGCACCGCGCCCGCTGGGGCGGTGTGTCGAACGCCGTCTTCCCGCCCAGCTTCCTGCTCGACGGGTTCCTCAGCGGCACCTGGAAGGTCGACGGGGGCGTCCTCACGATCACGCCGTACCGGGAGGTGTCCGCACAGGACCGGAGTGCCCTGGCCGAGGAAGGCCTGTCCCTGCTGGGTTTCCTCGCTCCGGGCCAGGACCACGACGTGCGGTTCGCGCCCTGACCTCGCCGCGGGCGTCCGCCGACGCTGCCGGGGTCGACCGGCGGAGGGCGCGCGACCGGGTCGGCGCTCCGGTCACGGCGCCTCGGTGGGCCTGCCGTGGTCGACGAGGTCGCCCGACGCGGTGCTCCGGTGCTCCCAGCACGCCCGCAGCGACGTCAGCGCTGCCGTGATGGCGGGTCGCCTGCCCGCCCTGGTGCGCCACACCGCGAACAGCCGCCGGGTCGGGGTCGGGTGCAGCGGGACCGCGCGCACGGTCGGCGGCAGCGCGCCCCGGCCGAGCCTGGGCAGCAGACCGACGCCGATGCCGTGCGCGAGCAGGGCGATCTGGGTCTCGTACTCGCCGACCCGGTGCGCGAGGTCCGGTTCGAGGCCCGCGCCGCGGAACGTCTTGACCAGCCAGTCGTGGCAGACGGTCCCCTCCGGCTGGCAGATCCAGCGCTGCCCGGCCAGGTCCTCGGGGACGAGGAACGGGCGGTCGGCGAGCGGGTGCGCGACGGGCAGCAGCACGTCCGCGTAGTCCTGGCCCACCGTGCTGCGGGACAACGACTCCGGCACGGCCAGCGGGGTGTTGACCCAGTCGTGGGTGACGGCCAGGTCCAGTTCGCCGCGGGCGACGGCCTGGAGGGCGTCGGGCGGGTCCAGCTCGACCGTGCGGACGTCGAGGGCGGGGTGCCGGGTGATCAGGTCGACCAGGACGAGCGGCAGCAGGCCCCGCGCGGCCGTCGCGAACGCGCCGATGGTCACCGTGCCGACCGCCGCGCCGCGCTGCTCCTCCAGGGTCACCTCGGCCTCCTCGACCAGCGCCAGCACCTGCGCGGCGGTGGCGGCGAGCCCGTAGGCGGCATCGGTCAGCGCGACACCGCGACCACGGCGTTCCAGCAGCGTGGTGCGGGTCTCGCGTTCGAGCTTGGCGATCTGCTGGGACACCGCGGAGGGCGTGAAGCCCAGCACGGACGCCGCCGCGCCGACCGAGCCGTGGGTCGCGACGGCGTGCAGCGCGCGGAGCCTGCCGAGGTCCATCATGAAGCAATGCTAAACCCTGGGGTGAAGCAAATCTCGCTGGTGCTTAACTGTCGGCCCACCCAGACTCGGTCGGGTGAAACCACGGCACGCCGCTCTCGCGGTCCTCGTCGCGGCCATCTGGGGCGTCAACTTCGTCGTCGTCGAGATCGGTCTGCGGAACTTCCCACCCCTGCTGTTCTCCGGTCTCCGGTTCCTCGCCGCCGCCGTCCCCGCCCTGTTCCTCGTCGGCCCGCCGAGGGTCGCGTGGAAGTGGGTGGCCGCGGTCGGCCTGGTCCTCGGCGTCGCGAAGTTCGGCTTCGTGTTCACCGGCATGCACGCCGGGATGCCCGCGGGGCTGTCGTCGCTGGTGCTCCAGAGCCAGGCGGTCTTCACCGTCGTGTTCGCGGCCGTGCTGCTGCGCGAACGGCCGCGCCGCACGCAGCTGATCGGCATCGGGGTCGCCTCGGTCGGCATCCTGGTGATCGCCCTCGACCACGGCGTCGGCAGCCCGCTCGGCGCGTTCGCGCTGGTGGTCGCGGGCGCGGCGTGCTGGGGGCTGTCCAACGTCATCACCCGCTACGCGAAGCCGCCGGACGCGCTGAGCTTCATCGTCTGGGTCAGCGCGGTCGCCGTCCTGCCGCTGCTGGGGCTGTCGCTGCTGGTCGAGGGCGTCGACGCGGACCTGGCCGCGCTGGCGGCGTTCGACTGGACCGGCGCGGCGGCGCTCGGGTACGTCGCGTGGATCTCGACGCTGCTCGGCTTCGGCCTGTGGGGGTACCTGCTGCGCGAGTACGACGCGGGCACCGTCGCACCGTTCTCGCTGCTGGTGCCGGTCGCGGGGATGCTGTCGGCGTGGCTCGTCCTCGGCGAGGAGCTGACCGTCCTGCGCTGCACGGCCGCGCTGCTGGTGATCGCGGGCATGGCGAGCACCGCGATCAGGCCCCGTCAGCCGGAACCGGGCAGCGTGCTCTCCCTGGCGGCGTTGAGCAGCGTCAACGTCCGCTCGAAGTCGGGGAGCGACTTGATGAACCCGTCGAGCATCACCTGCGAGTCCCCGCCCCCGTCGCGGTAGATCTTCACGCACTCGCGGGCGCCGGGCACGAGCAGCGCCAGGCCGGCCCTCCAGGACTCGGCGACCTCGGCGCCCGGCGGTTCGGGGAACGCCGCCGCCTCCTCGCTGCGCGCGCTGGCCTTCTCGCAGGCCTCGGCGATCCGCGCGGTGTCCTCCGCCTCGAACGCCTTGAACACCTCGTCGCTCGCGAACCTGACGGCCATGAACTGGTCGAACCCGCCGCCGTACTGCCAGGTGTTGACCGCCTGGTCGGTGTTCACCACCACCTCGGGCCCCGCCTCCGGCAGCAGCGCCGCCGCCCGCGGGGCCTTCGGCCACCACACCACCGCGACCGCGGACACCACCAGCACGGCCGCGACCACCAGTCGACCCGAACCCCGCCGCGGCACGACCGCACCACGGGCGAAGACCGCTCCACCGAGCGCGGCGACGACACCCAGCACCGGCAGCACCTGCGACGGGCGAGCGGCCAGCACGCTGTCGACCTGCCAGCCGTCCAGGTGCAGCGCCCAGATCCCCAGGCAGCCCACCACCCCGACGACCCAGGTGGCCAGCAGCGCCGTGACCAGCTCGGACCGCCGGGCGACGAGCGCGGCGACCAGCACCTGGACGGCGACCACCGCCACCAGTTCCCACGCCGACCGGGCCGCGGCGGCCTCCGGCGTACCGCCCGCGGTGAAGGACAGCGCCACCGCGACCACACCCCACCCGGCTGCGCCGACCAGTCCCGCGAGCACGCCGAGACGCGCCGACCCCCGGCCCAGCAGGAGCGGCACGAGCCACAGCAGCGCCACCGCGGCGGCCGTGAGGACCCGGTCGGAGTTCAGCAGGAACGGCACCACCACGATCCCGGCCACCCGCCCGTACCCGCTCACGAGGGTGAAGGCCGGACCCAGGTGGTCGCGCCAGAGCACCTCGGCGACCAGCAACTCCCGGAACCACCCGAGGAAGCTCAGGCACACCACGACCACGGCGGCGGCGGACACCGCGCCGAGCCACCCCCGCGCCCGGTCGGCGAGCCGCACGGCCACCAGTCCCGCCCAGGCGCAGACGAGCGCGGTGACCAGCACGAGGATCGCCGCGCCGAGCACCACGAAGCCGTTGCCGAAGATCCGCGCCGCGGCGCGGGACAGGTCCAGTTCCAGGCCGATCGCCAGCCCCAGCCCCAGCCCCAGGCCCGGCCGGACGAACGTCCACCGCCCGACGCCGCCCGCCCGCAGGTACGCGGCGCCGCGCAGGGCGATCACGCACACCAGCGAGGCGACGGCGACGCTCCACACCACGCGCATCACGAGGAACGACTCGTTGCCCTCGCGGTACCAGCTGATCCCGCTCAACCCGGCGACCAGGTGCGACCAGGCGAGCTGGATCGCCAGGCCGCTCATCAGCGCCTCGCCGAAACCGTTGCGCAGCAACGACTTCGGGTCGCTCATCGCGGCGTTCCGCGCGACGCGGGTCGGGTGGATGGCGATCCACCTCAGCACGCGGCGGTGCTCGGGTTCCGCCCTGAGCGTGCGGTAGGGATCGGTGTCGTCGGTCCACAGCGCGACCAGCGCGTCGGCGTAGCGCTCACGGGAGCGCAGCACGGCGGTGCGCGCCGCGTACACCAGCAGCACCAGCAGGAACACCCGGACGAGCAGGCCCGCGGTGATCGGCGAGTCCAGGTTGGGGAGGTTCCAGTCCAGCAGCGGGCTCAGGTAGAACACCAGGTACGGCAGCAGCACCACCGACAGCACCGCCCGCCACACCGAGAGCGTCGCGTAGGTGGTCGCCACGTCGCCGTTGCGGACGTGCGCCAGTTCGTGCAGCACCACGGCGTCGAACCCGGCCCGGTCGCGGTCGAGCAGCGCCACCAGGCCGGCGTCCAGGCACACCACGGGTTTCCGGCGGGTGCCGAACGCGACCCCGCCCGCCCGCGTGCTGTACGGGTCCAGCCGGAACTCCGGCGCCCGCGCCAGACCGGCCTTGGCCACCAGTTCGCCGAGCGGGCCCTCCAGCTTGCTCCACAGCGCCGGGCAGGACTCGTGGTCCAGCAGTTCCAACCGCGACCGGCGGACCCGCCACCGCGGCAGGACGACGTAGACCACGGCCGCCACCAGCAGGAGCAGCGCCACACCACCGACCAGCCACCCGATCCGGGGCAGGAAGAGACCCGACATGCACTCGCGGTACAGGGCCCACTTGGCCTCGTCCGGGTCGACGCTGTTCGTGGACGTCAGGTACAGGTCCGCCCTCACCTGGCAGCTCGCGTCCTCCAGGAACGGGTCCGCGGGCCACGCGGAGGCGAACGAGCCCGCGACGAACCAGGTGGTCGCGAGCGCCAGCGCCACGAGCGTGCCGAAGCGCAGCGTCGTGCCGGAGGGCGTGCCGAGCAACTCCGGTCTGCCGGACCCCACTACAGCTCGCGCTCGAGCGTCGTCCGGACCGCGTCGCCCACCTTCTCCGCCAGGTCGTCGGCCACCCCGAGTTCCTTGGCGCGCTCGATCGCCAGCGCGCGCAGGCCGTCGAGCTGGTCGGCGGTGATCTCGGGCGCGTCCTTGGGGCGGCGCAGGCGCTTGAACAGCTTGCCGCCGCGCTCGACGAGCGCCTCGCCGGTCTTGTCGAGCAGGTGCTCGTACACCGCGGTCGCGACGCCCAGAGCCACCGGTGACAGCAGCGCGATGGCGATGTCGATGCCCGACCCCAGCACGGCCCCCGGCCGGTCGCGGTCGGAGAGGACCTTCTTGGGATCGCGGAGGTAGGCGCGGCTGACGGGCTCGAAGAGAGCCAGTTCGTCCGGCGCGAGATCGGCCACCACGCTGCGAGCGGTGTCCACGACGAAGTCACGTTCGGCCATCGCGCCTCCTCGGTCGGAGTTTCCTGTCTAGTCCGTGATCACCACGGCCACACTCGACCATTGTGGTGAACGATGATCTCCACCGGGACGGCATTCGGAATTCCGATGGCGTCAGGTGGGAGCCCCCGGAGGCACGAACGGGAGCCCCGCGGGCGCGCCGCCGTCGAGCAGCCGCCGCACGGCCGAGGTGTCCAGGTGGTCCGCGACCAGGTCGCCGAGCAGGTCGAGCTGGGCGGCCCGCGCGGCGGCGAAGTCGACGTCCTCGGCGGGCGTGAAGCCGTCGCGGCCGGACCTGTCCGCGGCCCAGCGCAGGAACGCCCGCCGGAACCCGTCGTTCTCCAGCAGGCCGTGCCAGTGCGTCCCCGCCACCGACCCCGTCAGCGCGCCCTCGCCGACGCCGTCCGGCAGCGTCACGAGGGTGTCCAGGTCACCGCGGCGCGCGACCCGGCCGTGGTGGATCTCGTAGCCCGTGACGGGTTCGCCGAACGCGGTGCCCGACGGCCGGTGCAGCGTCTTGGCGGGCTCGAAGCGGACGTCGAGGTCCAGCAGGCCGAGGCCGTCCACGGTGCCCGCCCGCGACTCCACGGCGTCCTCGATGCGCGTGCCGAGCATCTGGAACCCGCCGCACACCCCGAGCACCGGCAGGCCGCGCCGGGCGTGCGCGGTGATCGCGTCGGCCAGCCCGGTCTCCCGCAGCCACGCCAGGTCGGTCACGGTGGCCTTGGAGCCGGGCAGCACCACGAGGTCCGCGTCCGCGACCCGCGACGGCTCGGTGACGAACCGGACCGACACCCCCGGCTCGCACGCCAGCGCCTCCACGTCCGTGGCGTTGGAGATCCGGGGCAGCCGCACGACCGCGACCCGCAGCCACTGCTCGCCGACGGGCGGCTTCGGCCTGCCGATCACGCCGTCCGCGCTGTAGGACAGCGAGTCCTCCGCGTCCAGCCACAGCTCCTCCCGCCACGGCAGCACGCCGAGCACGGGGCGGCCGGTGAGGGCCTTCAGCTGGTGCAGCCCCGGCTCCAGCAGCGCGGGGTCGCCGCGGAACTTGTTGACCACGAACCCGGCCACCAGCGCCTGGTCGGCCGGGTCGAGCAGCGCGAGCGTGCCGAACAGGTGCGCGAACACACCGCCGCGGTCGATGTCGCCGACCACCAGCACCGGCAGGTCCGCCGCCCGCGCCAGCCCCATGTTCGCGATGTCGTTCGCCCGCAGGTTGATCTCGGTCGGCGACCCGGCGCCCTCGCAGACGACGGCCTCGTAGTCGTTCCGCAGCGAGTCCAATGTGGACAAGACCGTGCGGAGCAGCTCGGCCTTGCGCTCCCGGTACGACAGCGCCGACACCTCGCCGACCGCGCGGCCCAGCACGACGACCTGCGACGTCCGGTCCCCACCCGGCTTGAGCAGCACCGGGTTGAACCGGACGCTGGGCTCCAGCCCGCACGCCGCCGCCTGCACGGCCTGCGCGCGGCCGATCTCGCCGCCGTCCGGCGTGACCACCGAGTTGTTCGACATGTTCTGCGCCTTGAACGGCGCCACGCGGACCCCCTCGCGCGCCAACCAGCGGCACAGCCCGGCCACCAGGACGCTCTTGCCCGCGTCCGAGGTGGTCCCGGCCACCAGCAGCGCACCGGTCACGACCGCACTCCCCCCGTCCACCCGCTCAGACTGACATCATTCCCCCCATGGTCGACGTTCCCGCCACCACGGTCCTGGTGCACAGCCCCTTCCTCGGACCCGCCACCTTCCGGCCGCTGGCCGACGCGCTCGCCGCGCACGGTCACCCGGTGGTGGTGCTCGACCTGAGGGTGAGCGTCAACTCGGCGCCGGTGCACCAGCGGATGATCGGCGAGTTCGCCGACGCCGTCGACGACTCCGCCGTGGAGGGCGAGGTGGTCCTCGTGGGCCACAGCGGGGCAGGCCCGCTGCTGCCCGCGTTCGCCGACGCGCTGGAGACCCCGGTCGGCGCGCTCGTCTACCTCGACGCCGACCTGCCCACACCGGGCAAGAGCTGGCGCGAGACGTTCTCGCCCGAGCTGATGGCGCACATGCGGAAGATCTCCCGCGAGGACGTCATGCCCCGCTGGGACCGCTGGTTCCCACCGGAGCTGCTCCCGACCCTGATCCCGGACCCCGCGCAGCTCGCGGAGATCCTGGAGGAGGCCCCCGAGGTGCCGCTGGCGTTCCTCAAGGAACAGCGGCCGTCGGTGCCCTGGCCCGGCCCCTCGGCGTACCTGCGGCTCAGCGCCGAGTACGCCGACGCGGCCGCCGCGGCGGCGGAGCTGGGCTGGCCGGTCAGCGAGCTGGACCTGCACCACCTGGCGGCGGCGACCCACCCGGAGCAGGTCGCCGCGGCGCTGGTGGCGCTGCTCAGCAGACTGTGAGGATCTCGGCCCCGTCCTCGGTGACCAGGATCGTGTGCTCGAACTGAGCGGTCCAGCTCTTGTCCTTGGTGGTGATCGTCCAGTCGTCGGCCCAGGTGTCGTGCTCGATCCCGCCGAGGGTGATCATCGGCTCGATCGTGAACGTCATGCCGGTCTCGATGACGGTCGGCACGTGCGGCGCGTCGTAGTGCAGCACGACCAGGCCGCTGTGGAACGAGCGCCCGATGCCGTGCCCGGTGAAGTCGCGCACGACGCCGTAGCCGAACCGGTTCGCGTAGGCCTCGATGACCCGGCCCACCACGTTCAGCTGGCGGCCCGGCTTCACCGCCTTGATGGCCCGCACGGTCGCCTCGTGCGTGCGCTCCACCAGCAGCCGGTTCTCCTCGCTGACGTCACCCGCCAGGAAGGTCGCGTTCGTGTCGCCGTGCACCCCGCCGATGTAGGCGGTCACGTCGATGTTCACGATGTCGCCGTCCTCCACCACCGTGGAGTCCGGGATGCCGTGGCAGATGACCTCGTTCAGCGAGGTGCAGCACGACTTCGGGAAGCCCCGGTAGCCGAGCGTCGACGGGTAGGCCCCGTTGTCGCAGAGGAACTCGTGCGCCACCGCGTCGATCTCGTCCGTGGTCACGCCGGGCACCACGACCTTGCCCGCCTCCTGGAGCGCCTGGGCGGCCAGCCTGCCCGCGACCCGCATGGCCTCGACCACCTCGGGCGGCTGCACCCACGGCTCGTCGCTCCGCGTCGGGCCCGGCTTGCCCACGTACTCGGGGCGGGCTATCGCGGCGGGGACGGAACGGCGGGGGGACAGTTCACCTGGCTTCAGGGCGGCACGCACGGACATGCCTCCACACTACGGCGCGAGACCGGTCGGGCGTCACGTGGTCGCCGCGCGGGAGCGACCACCCGCAGGCAGGCGGCCAGGGCGGCGGTCGCGAGCTGCTCGGCGCAGGTGACGAACGCCTCCAGGTCACCCAGGGAGCGGCGACCACCTCGCCCCGACCGGTGATCGAGATGTGCTCGCCCGCTCCCGCACGTCGGGCGTGCCCGGTGGCGTGGTGACGGGGTTCTCCCAGCCCGATCCGCTCCACCGGCACCGTGCGCCGCACCGGGAGCAGGTCGCTCAGCCCAACGCCCGCAGGAACTTCCCGGTCACCTCGATCGCGGGCACGGAGGAGTTCGCGCCCAGCACCAGGGTCGCGAAGGCCAGGTCGCCCCGGTACCCGACGAACCAGCCGTGGGAGTTGACGCCGTCGCCGAACTGGGCCGTGCCGGTCTTCCCGCGCACGTCCGGGATGTCGGCGAGGAGCTGGGCCGTGCCGACGTCCACCACCTCGCGCATCATCTGGCGGATCGGCTCCAGCACGGTCGGCGCGATGGTGGCCGAGCGGTGGTCGACCTTGGTCTCCTGGCCGCGCAGCAGGGAGGGGATGGGCTGCTCGCCCCTGGCGACGGTGGCCGCCACGACGGCCATGCCGAACGGGCTGGCCAGGACCTTGCCCTGGCCGAAGCCGTCCTCGGCGCGCTCCACGACGTCGGTCGCGGGCGGGACCGAGCCGGTGATCGTGGTGATGGCGGGGACCTCGAAGTCGACGCCGAGGCCGAGCTTGTCGGCGGTCTTGGTGAGGGCGTCGGCGGGCAGGCCCGCGGCGATCTCGGCGAACGTCGTGTTGCAGGAGAAGGCGAACGCGCTGTGCAGGGGGATGGTGCCCTTGTCGAAGTCGTGGTCGTTCGGCACGATCCGGCGGCCGTCGATGGTGGTCTTGCCGGGGCACGGCACGGCGGTGTCGGCCTGGACCTTGCCGTCCTCCAGCGCCGCGAGGGCCGAGACGATCTTGAACGTGGAGCCGGGGGCGAACTGGCCCGTGAGGGCGATGGCGCCCTGGACGTCGGCGGGCTCGTTCTGCGCCACGGCGAGGATGTCGCCGGTCGACGGCTGGATCGCCACGAGCATCGCGGCCTCCGGGAGCGGCTCCACGGCGTCCTCGGCCGCGACCTGCACCGCCTTGCTCAGCGCGGTCTTGACCGCCTCGGCGGGCTCGGACGCCTTCTCGTGCAGGCCCTCCAGCTCGTCGCCGCCCGCCGCCACGGTGTAGACGCGGAAGCCGGAACGGCCCGCGACCTGCTCCTCCACCGACTTGCGGATGGCGGGGAGGATCTGCGAACCGAACTTCTTCACCGGGGGCAGCAGGCTGGTCCGGGTGCTGAACCGGACGCCGGGCAGCTCGTAGATCTGCGGCTTGACCGCCTGGTAGTCAGCGTCGCGCAGCGCGGCCACCTGGTAGACCTGCCCCTCGGGCACCTTCGCCGCGCCGTCGGTGATCGACTGCTGGGTGATCGCCTTGTCGAACGGGGTCAGCGCGGTGGCCAGCGCCGCGGTGACGGCGGGCAGGTCGGTGATCTCCTTGCGGTCGAGCAGGATGGACACGACCGTTTCGGGCGCCAGCAGCGGTTCGCCCTCCCGGTCCAGGACCGGCGCGAGGTTCGGCGTGAGCTCCGCGAGGGCGAGGCTCTGCTGCGCGGCCAGCTTCGGGTGCACCAGCGACGGCAGCCAGTGGACCTTCCAGTCGTCGTCGTCCCGGCGCAGCTCGACCTTGCTCTGGTAGTTCCAGACGTGGTTGTGGCCGAGGTTCCAGTCGTAGGTGATGGTCGCGTCGGCCGTGCTGCCCTCGCCCTCCGCGTTGCGGACCTGCTCGACCTCGACGCTGACGGACTCCGGCTTCAGCGCGGCGCGGACCTTGTCCAGCAGGTCCTTCGCCTGACCCGGATCGTCGGTCATCGCCGCCGCGGCCTGCGTGTCACCGCTGGAGAGGTGGGCGAGGAAGTCCGAGGTGATCTGGTCGGGACCAGGCCTCGACTGGAACAGGCCGCAGCCGGTCACGACCAGCAGGGCGCTCAACACGACGGTCAACTCAGGGTTCACCCGCACGGCGGCAGTATGCCGCAACGCCTCAGAACAGCACCGTCGCGTACTGACCGACCTGGGTGAACCCGATCCGCTGGTAGGCCGACCTGGCGACCTCGTTGTACCCGTTGACGTAGAGGCTGGCGGTGCGGCCGAGGCCCCGGACCAGCCGGTCGGCGACCGTGGCGGTGCCCGCCGTTCCGATGCCGTGGCCACGGCGGTCCGGGCGGACCCACACGCCCTGGATCTGGCCGACCTTGCTGGACAGGGCACCGATCTCGGCCTTGAAGACGACCTCGCCGTTCTCGAACCTGGCGAACGCCCGCCCGCCCGCGATCAGCTCGGAGACCCTGGCCCGGTATCCCGCGCCGCCGTCCTCGGCGCAGGGGTCGACGCCGACCTCCTCGATGAACATGGCGATGGCCGCGGGGAGGTAGCGGTCCAGCTCCTCCGGCCGGACCGGGCGCACCAGCGGGTCGGGGGCGACGTCGGCGGCCTTGCCCAGCGCCATGAGCGGCTGGTCGTCGCGGACCTCGCGCGCGGGACCCCAGTCCGGCTGCAACTCCTGCCACAGCCCCAGCACCTGCTCGGCCGGGCCCACCAGCGAGGAGCACATGCGGCCCCGGCGCCTGGCGCGGTCCGCGAAGCTGCGCAGCGCGGACGGGTTGCCCTTCAGGGGGATGAGGTTGGGGCCCGCGAAGCAGAGGCCGTCGACCCGGCCGCCCCGGAGCGCCCGGTGGTCGCAGGCCCACACCTCGCCGCCGAGGCGCCACGGGTCGAGGCCCGCCACCTCGACCCGCGCGGCGACCATGCACGAGGCCACGGGATCGGCCTCCAGCAACCCGAGCACTTCGGGCAAGTCCCGTCCGTCCAACAGCCGCGCACCGGCCAACCTGAGCACGTCTCCCAGCCTGCCAGATGGACGGTGGATCGCGCTCGCCCCCGGTCGTGTCCCCTGGCTGGTCGACCGGGTTTTTCGCCGACGTCGGACGAACGCTCGATTCATCGATCGAGAATGCGAAAAAGAAATCGGCCACGCGACCGTGCGCGTGACCGATTCCCGGTGGAGCTGTTCCGGTCAGCTCACGCTGACCGCGGGCACCGAGCCCTCGACGGGCTCCATGTCCTCCGCGAGGCGCATGGCCTCCTCGATCAGGGTCTCCACGATCTGGTGCTCGGGAACGGTCTTGATGACCTTCCCCTTCACGAAGATCTGGCCCTTGCCGTTGCCGGAGGCGACACCCAGGTCGGCCTCGCGGGCCTCGCCGGGACCGTTCACGACGCAACCCATGACGGCCACGCGCAGCGGGACCTCCATGCCCTCCAGGCCTGCGGTCACCTGCTCGGCCAACGTGTAGACGTCGACCTGGGCGCGACCGCAGGACGGGCAGGACACGATCTCCAGCTTGCGCGGGCGCAGGTTGAGCGACTGGAGGATCTGGATGCCCACCTTGACCTCCTCCACCGGAGGGGCCGAGAGGGACACGCGGATGGTGTCGCCGATCCCCTGGCGGAGCAGCGCGCCGAACGCGACGGCGGACTTGATCGTGCCCTGGAACGCGGGACCGGCTTCCGTGACGCCGAGGTGCAGCGGGTAGTCGCACTGCTCAGCGAGGATCTCGTACGCGCGGATCATGACGACCGGGTCGTTGTGCTTGACCGAGATCTTGATGTCGTGGAAGTCGTGCTCGGCGAACAGCGACGCCTCCCACAGCGCCGACTCGGCCAGCGCCTCGGGCGTGGCCTTGCCGTGCTTGGCCATGAGGCGCGGGTCGAGCGACCCCGCGTTGACGCCGATGCGGATCGGCGTGCCGTGGTCCTTCGCGGCGGCCGCGATCTCCTTGACCTGGTCGTCGAACTTGCGGATGTTGCCGGGGTTCACCCGAACGGCCGCACAGCCCGCCTCGATGGCCGCGAAGACGTACTTCGGCTGGAAGTGGATGTCCGCGATGACCGGGATCTGCGACTTCCTGGCGATGGCGGGCAGCGCGTCCGCGTCGTCCTGCGAGGGGCAGGCGACGCGGACGATGTCGCAGCCGGACGCGGTCAGCTCCGCGATCTGCTGGAGCGTCGCGTTGACGTCCGAGGTCAGGGTCGTGGTCATCGACTGCACCGACACCGGGAACTCGCTGCCGACGCCTACCGAGCCCACCATGAGCTGCCGGGTCTTTCGACGATCGGACAACACCGGCGGCGGCAATGCCGGCATACCGAGCATGACGCCGTCACTCATGGAATAGCACCTCTCACTGGGGAAGTCTGATGGGGTTGACGAGGTCGGCGGTCACGGTCAACAGCGTGATGCCGCCACCGATGAAGATGACGAAGTAGGTGAGCGGGAGGAGCCGCATGTAGTTCACGGGCCCGCCCGCGGGCTTGCCGCGGAGCTTGCGGAGCCAGTCTCGCACCCGCTCGTAGAGGTTGACCGCGATGTGCCCACCATCGAGTGGAAGTAGCGGCAGGAGGTTGAAAACACCGACGAAGAAGTTCAGGCCCGCGAGCATCAGCAGGAAGAACTGCCAGAGGCCCTGCTCGGCCGCGTCACCGCCGAGCCTGCTGGCCCCGACGACGCTCACCGGGGACTCCAGGTCGCGCTCCCCGCCGCCGATGGCCTTGACCACGGCCGGGATCTTCTCCGGGAACTTGAGCAGGCCCTTCCAGGTGTTCTCGAACATCGTGCCGGTGAACGCGGTGGCACCGCCGATCGCGGTGATCGGGTTGTACTCGAAGTTGGACCGCCAGGCGACGCCGATCGCGCCGACCTCGCGCGTCTCCGTGGAGCCGTCGGCCTTCCGGTACTCGCGGGTGACCTTCGGGACGTCCATCGTGACCTTGAGCTCCTGGCCGTCGCGCAGGACGGTGAACTCGGTCGGGCCGCCGCGCTGCTGGGTCTTCGCCAGCAGGTCCTGCCACGTCGGCGTGGCCTCGCCCGCGACGGCGACGATCTGGTCGTCCGGCCGGATGCCCGCGCTCTTCGCGGGGGCCGGGGCGCCGGGGGCGCACGCCGCGTCCGTGGCGCCGCTCTGCACGCAGTCGCTGATCGACGCGATGATCGGCTCGTTCTTCAGGTTGGGCAGGCCCATGGTCGCGGCCATCGCGTAGAGCACGACGAAACCCACGATGAAGTGGGTGATCGAGCCCGCCGAGAGCACCACCACGCGCTTCCAGGTCTTCTGCTTGTAGAAGGCGCGGGGGGCGTCGTCGGGGTGCACCTCCTCCAGCGCGGTCATGCCGGTGATCTCGCAGAACCCGCCTGCGGGGATCGCCTTCAGGCCGTACTCGGTCTCGCCCTTGCGGAACGACCAGATCTTCGGCCCGAACCCGATGAAGTAGCGGGTCACCTTCATGCCGAACGCCTTGGCGGTCAGCAGGTGGCCGAACTCGTGCAAGGCGATGGAGACGCCGATGAGCAGCGCGAACAGCACGATGCCCAGGATGTTGACGACCACGTTCAGTCCCTTCCAGACTCCACCGAAGTGGCCACGAGTTCCCGTGCTCGCGCGCGCGCCCAGTCCTCGGCCGCCAGCACCTCGGCGACGTCGGCGGGCTCGTGCGCCCATCCGTCCGCCTCGGCGAGCACTCGCGAGACAGTGTCCACGATGGAGGTGAAAGCCGTGTTGCCACCGAGGAAGACGTCGACGGCCTCCTCGTTCGCCGCGTTGTAGACGGCGGGCAGGCAGCCGCCCGTCGACCCCGCGTGGCGGGCCAGCTCGACCGCGGGGAAGGTGTCGCCGTCCAGCGGTTCGAACGTCCACGCCGTCGCCACTTCGAAGCTACACCGCCGTGCGGCGCCGGGGACGCGGTCCGGCCAGCCGAGGCCGAGCGCGATCGGCAGCTTCATGTCCGGCGGGCTGGCCTGCGCGAGCGTGGAGCCGTCGGTGAAGGCGACCATGGAGTGCACGACCGACTGCGGGTGCACGACCACGTCGATCCGGTCGTAGGGGATGCCGAACAGCAGGTGCGCCTCGATCAGCTCCAGCCCCTTGTTGATCAGGGTGGCCGAGTTGATGGTGATCACCGGGCCCATCGCCCACGTCGGGTGCGCCATCGCCTCCGCCGCGGTCACGCTCGCCAGCTCGGCGCGGGTGCGACCGCGGAACGGGCCGCCGGACGCGGTCAGGACCAGCCGGTCCACCTCGTCGGTCCGGCCGCCGCGCAGGCACTGCGCGAGCGCGGAGTGCTCGGAGTCGACGGAGACGAGCTGCCCCGGCTTGGCGGCGTTGAGCACGAGCGGGCCGCCCGCGATCAGCGACTCCTTGTTCGCCAGCGCCAGCAGCGCGCCGGTGTCCAGCGCCCGCAGCGTCGGCTCCAGGCCGCGCGACCCGGTGATGGCGTTGAGCACCACGTCGGCGGGCGTCGAGTCGATGAGGTCGAGCACGGCGGACGGCCCGGCGAAGACGCGCGGCATCCGGAACCCGCCCCTGCTGTAGCCGCGGCGCTGGGCCTCGGCGTAGAGGGCGAGCGTCACGTCCTCCGCGGCCGTGGCGCGCGTCACGGCGACCGCGCCGACGCCGAACTCGACCGCCTGGCGGGCCAGCGCGGCGGGGTCGGCCCCGCCGGCGGCGATGCCCGCGACGGTGAACCGGTCGCGGTTCGCGGCGATGACGTCGAGGGCCTGGGTGCCGACCGAGCCGGTCGACCCGAGGAGGAGCACCGAGCGTGCGGCCGTGGTGAGCTGCGACGCCGGTCGTGGAGCTTGCGCGGAGGAGTCCATCACCGTCCATTGTCCCGGAAGCGACCTGATGGACCGCATGGCGGTACTCAGGTCACAGAATGATAAATCAGGCGTAGGGCGATCAGAACCAGGGCATTCCATCCCCGAACGCCGCGGGGGACAAGCCCGTCGCGGCCACGCTGGAAGGAGAGCCCCCGTGGGCATCTTGGGCTGGATCGTCCTGGGTCTTATCGCGGGTGCCATCGCCAAGGCGATCATGCCGGGCAAGGACCCCGGCGGCATCATCGTCACGATGCTGATCGGCATCGTCGGCGCCATCCTCGGTGGCTTCATCGGCCGCGCGCTGTTCAACAGCGACATCAACAACTTCTTCGACCTGAGCACGTGGCTGCTGGCCATCCTCGGCTCGCTGGTGCTGCTGGGCATCTACCGGCTGGTCACCGGTCGGCGCGCACACGCCTGACCCAGTCCCGCGACGAGGGCCGTCCCCACCGGGGGCGGCCCTCGTCGCGCGTCAGCCCGCCAGTCCGGCGTCCCTGGCCAGCAGCGCGGCCTGCACCCGGTTGGTCAGCCCGAGCTTCGCGAGCAGCCTGCTCACGTAGGTCTTCACCGTCGCCTCGCTCATGTGCAGCCGCTGCCCGACGTCGGCGTTCGACATCCCGAGGCCCAGCAGCGCCAGCACCTCGACCTCGCGCTCGGTGAGCCCCTCGACCTGCCGCTTGGCCTCCTGCCGCCGAGGCTGCCCGGCGTGGGCCACCATCCCGACGACCCGGCTGGTCACCATGGGTGACAGGTAGGCCTCGCCCGCGTGGACCGCTCGGACGGCCCTGAGCAGCTCCTCCGGCGCGGAGTCCTTCAGCAGGAACCCGGCGGCCCCCTCGGACAGGGCCCGGACGATGTTGTCGTCCTCACCGAACGTGGTCAGCATCACCACCCGCACCGACGGGGCCACCGACTTCAGCTCGCGGGCGGCGGCCAGCCCGTCCATCCTCGGCATCCGGATGTCCAGCACGGCCACGTCGACGCGCCGCTCCAGGGCGATCCGGACCGCCTCTCGCCCGTCGCCCGCCTCGGCGACCAGCTCGATGTCGGCCGCGGTGCCCAGGATGGCCTTGATGCCCGCCCTCATCAGCGGTTCGTCGTCGGCGATCAAGACCCGGATCACGCTCACTCAGATCCTCTGCATGTGGGAGTTCTTCTCGACGACCCTGCCGTCCGCGAAGCAGAACCGCAGGACGAGCTGACCGCCGGAGGTGTAGGTCTGCTGGTCCGACAGACGGTATTCGCACGTGGAACCCGGCGGCTCGGGGGCCGACCTGTCGCGCAGGTCCCCGACCGCCGCGGACGAGCCCCCGCTCTGGAGGTGCGCCCGCACCTCGGCCTCCGGCTGGCCGGTGTACACCGAGTCGTAGAACGACCTCTGCACCACGTTCGTCACGGGCTGGAGGCCGATCCAGGTGTAGCCGCCGACGACGACCAGCACCACCAGGCCCGCCGCGACGATCGACCCGACCCCGGCCCACTTCCGCACGCCGGACCGCGCCATCGAGGCCTCGGCCACCAGCACCTCGTGGCTGTCGTCCGGCTCCTCGGCGACGGTGGTGTCCTCGTACGGCAGCACGGCGGCGATCCGGAACCCACCGGCGGGCAGCGGTCCCACGTGCAGCAGGCCGCCGGCCACCCGCACCCGCTCCCCCAGGCCGATCAGCCCCACACCGGGACCGCCGTCGACGACCCCCGGCCGCGGCGGGTTGTTGCGCACCTCCACCACCAGCGCGTCCGGCTCGTACTTCACCGTCACCTGCACGCTCGCCCCCGGCGCGTGCTTGTTGGCGTTGGTGAGCCCCTCCTGCGCCACCCGGTAGGCGGCGTGGCTCACCTTGGACGGCAGCGGGCAGGCGACCCCGCCGCGCACCAGGCTGACCCGCACCCCGGCCCGCCGGGCACCGTCGACCAGCTCGTCGATCGCCTCGACGGTCCGCCGCGCCAGGTCCTCCTCCGGCGGGTCGTCGCGCCGCAGCACGCCGATGACCCCGCGCAGCTCCTCCATGCCGGTCAGCGCGGCGCTGCGCAGGACCTGCACGGCCTCCCGCTGCCTCTCCCCCAGTTCGCCGTCGAGGGCGAGCGCCCCGGCGTGCACCGAGATCAGGCTCAGCCGGTGCCCCAGGCTGTCGTGCATGTCCTGCGCGATCCGGTTCCGCTCCCGCAGCCGGACCTGCCTGGTCAGCATCGCCCGTTCCCGGCGCATCCGCTCCTCGCGCTCCTGGAGCGCGGCGACGAGGGCGTTGCGCTGCGAGATGTACCGCCCCACCAGGAACGGCAGCGCGACCACCATGCCGTAGACGGTCAGCATCACGAACGACCCGAAGAACCCGCTGAGGCCGGGGACACCGCCCTCCCACTGGAGCATGTGCAGCGCGAGCCCGAGCACGGCGGTCAGCAGCGCCCGCTGCCACGACGTGATCCGGTGGCCCGCCGAGTAGGCCACCACGACCATCAGCGCGACGCCGCCGATGTCGGTGCCGAACACCACCAGCAGCGTGATCAGCAGCGTCAGCGCCGGGAAGGCCAGCCGCAGCGCGTACAGGGCGGCGAACAGCAGCGTGAGCCCCACCAGCGTCCACCCGGAGGGGTGCTCGTCGCTCAGCCAGCCGGGCAGCAGGTCGAGCACCAGCACGAAGGCGAGCCCGAGGACCTCGCTGCCGACCCGCCACGGCGTCACCCGCCGAACCCGGTCGACGGCGTCGCGCAGGTAGGCGACCGGCCACTGGCGAACCCCGGTGAACTCGGGCAGGAACCGCTGCACGACGGTAGTCACACCCCCAAACTACGAGACCGGCCCCGATCTGTCGGCGCTCGTTCGTCGCTTCGCCGCACGACGAAAGTTGACCGGTCACCCGGTGGCGGGGCGACCCCGGTCACACCGGGCACCACCCCCGGCCCGGCCCGCCCCCGTGTGCGAAAATCTTCCCGTACCACCGGATCAGGAAGGTCGTGGCTGCTGTGTCTTCGTCTACGGAGCTGGACAAGCGTCCGGCTGTCGACGTCCACGACGAGCCGTCCGCCGAGTGGGGTTGGCACGGGTCCTTCCCGAAGGCCGTCCGCGTCGCGGGCTGGGCCTCGACCGTCGGCGTCTTCGGCCTCCTCATCGGCAACCACCACGGCCGCACCGAGGACCTGTTCCTGGTGATCATCGGTGTCAGCATGATCGCCATGCTGGTCCGCGACCAGGTGCGCAGCCGCACGTCCTGGCGCCGCTAGCGGTCCGGTGGGACGGGCCGGAGCGGCCCGTCCCCGCTCACCCGGCCACGGACAGCACGATCTTCCCGGTGCTGCGTCCGGTCTCCCCCAGCTCGTGCGCCTTGCCCGCGTCGGCGAGCGGCAGCACGGCCTCGATCTCGACGCGGATCCTCCCGGCGTCCACCAGCGCGGCGATCTCGGTCAGCGCGGCGCCGTCCGGCTCGACGAGGAACGGCGTGGACCGCACCCCGGCCTCCTCCGCCGCCTCGGCGACGCCCTCCAGCAGCCCGCTGGGAACGGCCACCAGCAGACCTCCGCGCCGCAGGGTCCGGACCGACCGGATCGCGTTGTCACCGCCGACCAGGTCCAGGACGACGTCGACGTCGGACACGACGTCCTCGAACCTGGTCGTCCGGTAGTCCACGACCTCGTCGGCCCCGATGGACCTCAGGAACCCGTGCTTCCCGGCGCTCGCCGTCCCGATCACGTGCGCGCCCCTGGCCTTCGCGATCTGCACCGCCAGGTGCCCCACCCCACCGGCCGCGGCGTGCACGAGCACCCGCTGGCCCGCCTCGACGTGCGCCGTGTCCACCAGCGCCTGCCACGCCGTGAGCACGGCCAGCGGGAGGGCCGCCGCCTCGACGTGCGACAGGCTCGCGGGCTTGAGCGCGAACTGGCGCGAGGGGGCGGTCACGTACTCCGCGTAGGCGGACGCCGCGCGCGGGAACCACGGCATGCCGTACACCTCGTCGCCGGGCTTGAGCGTCGTGACGCCGAACCCGACCTCCTCGACGACGCCGGACACGTCCCAGCCGAGGATGAACGGCGGGGCGCCGAGGACACCCGACATCCCTCCGCCCGCGCGGGTCTTCCAGTCGACGGGGTTGACGCCGGCGGCGTGCACCTGGACGAGGACCTCGGTCGGGAGCGGGCTCGGCCGGTCGACCTCCGAGAGGACCAAGACCTCCGGGCCACCGACCGTCTGCTGCGTGATCGCTTTCATGCACCCATCGTCAGACACCCGGTACCCACACGCAACCAGGCACCTTCTTCTGCCCTAGGTACCTCTGGGAAACCAGGGCTGACGTGGTACAACTTTGAGGTGGACACACCCTGCACCCCCACCACCCGCGACGTCTACCTCAAGCAGTGCCCGTGCCGGGAAGTGCTGGACATGGTCGCGAGCAAGTGGACCGCGCTCGCGATCGGCGCGCTGGAGGACGGGCCGCAGCGGTTCGGCGAGGTGCGCCGCAAGGTCGAGGGCATCACGCAGAAGATGCTCACCCAGACGCTGCGCACGCTGACCCGCGACGGATTGATCACCCGAACGGTGTACCCCACCGTTCCGCTGCGGGTCGAGTACGAGCTGACGCCGCTGGGCCGGAGCCTGGTCGAGCCGCTCAGGGCCCTGCGCGACTGGTCGGAGCACCACATCGACCTGATCCAGTCGGCGCGCGCCGACTACGACGTGACGATCGCGGCGGACACGGTCCCCGTGCGCTGAACAGGTCTTTTCGCGGATTTCCAGCACCTGTTCCACCCGGTGGGCACTGTTGCGCACACCACCACGGGTCAGTTGACCCGCACCCGCGCAGCAGCAGGCGTTCCGGCCCGCCAACCACGTCGCCCGTCGTCGCGTGCGTGGACGTCCACCGCGTAGCCGGCCCGGACGAGGGCCGCACGGCGCGGAGTCAGCCCTCCGCCGCCAACTGCCCGCACGCCGCCGCGATCTCCTGACCTCGGGTGTCGCGCACCGTGCACGTCACGCCCTGCGCCTCGACCCGGCGCACGAACTCCCGCTCGACCGGCTTCGGGGACGCGTCCCACTTCGACCCCGGAGTCGGGTTCAGCGGGATCAGGTTCACGTGCACCAGCGGGCCCAGGTGCTTGCGGAGCAGCTTGCCCAGCATGTCCGCGCGCCAGCCCTGGTCGTTGATGTCGCGGATCAGCGCGTACTCGATGGACACGCGGCGGCCGGTCTTGTCCGCGTACCCGCGCGCGGCCTCCATGACCTCGGACACCTTCCACCGGGTGTTGACCGGCACCAGCGTGTCGCGCAGCTCGTCGTCCGGCGTGTGCAGCGACACCGCGAGCCGGACGTGCAGGCCCTCCTCCGTCATGCGCTTGATCGCGGGCACGAGGCCGACGGTCGACACGGTGACGGACCGCTGCGAGATCCCGAGGCCGTCCGGCGCGGGGTCGCAGATGCGGTGCACGGCTTCGATCACGCGCTTGTAGTTGGCGAGCGGCTCGCCCATGCCCATGAAGACGATGTTCGACAGCCTGCCCGGACCACCGGGCAGCTCGCCGTCGCGCATGGCGGCGGCGCCGCGGCGGACCTGGTCGACGATCTCCGCCGTCGACAGGTTGCGCTGGAGACCGCCCTGGCCTGTGGCGCAGAACGGGCACGCCATGCCGCAGCCCGCCTGGCTGGAGATGCACAGGGTGGCGCGGTCCGGGTAGCGCATGAGGACGCTCTCGACGAGCGTGCCGTCGTGCGCCTTCAGCAGCGTCTTGCGGGTCGTGCCGTCGTCGCAGGCCACCGACCGGATCTCGGTGAACAGCGGCGGCATCAGGTCCGCGACCAGCGCTTCGCGCGTGGCGGCCGGGATGTCGGTCATGGCGGCCGGGTCGACCGTCAGCCTGCCGAAGTAGTGGTTCGACAGCTGCGCGGCCCGGAAGGGCTTTTCGCCCAGCGCGGCGACGGCTTCTCGACGCCCTTCGGCGGAGAGGTCGGCCAGGTGGCGCGGGGGAAGGCCGCGCTTGGGTGCGTCGAAGACGAGGGGGAGGGCAGTCATAGCACCTACCAGTGTCCCACGGCCCGGTGGGTGCTCCCGACCACTCTTCCGACAGTCGTCGTTGCATCGCGATACGTTCCGATATATCGTTAGCTCGTACCTACCGATACCAGTGCGAGGAGCAGTCCGATGCGAAACCCCTTCAACCACGACCACCACGGTCACCGGCACCACCGTTCCGGCGGGTTCGACGACCCGCGCCGCGGCTTCGGCGGCGGCTTCGCGGGTCCGCCGCGGCCCCCGTTCCCGCCCGACGCCGAGGTGCCCTTCCCCCCTGGCCCCCCGTGGGGCCGTGGCGGCGGCAGGCGCGGCGGGCCGCACCACGGCGGCAGGCAGCGGCGCGGCAACGTCCGCGCGGCACTGCTGGCGCTGCTGGCCGAGAGGCCGATGCACGGCTACGAGATGATCCAGGAACTGGGCCAGCGCACCGACGGCGTGTGGCGGCCGAGCCCCGGCTCGGTCTACCCGACGCTCCAGATGCTGGCCGACGAGGGCCTGGTCACGTCCACCGAGGAAGCGGGCGGCAAGAAGCTGTTCACGCTCACCGAGGCGGGCACGGCCGAGGCGGCCAAGAGCGAGGGCGCGACCCCGTGGGAACAGGTCAACGACGAGGTCGACGTCGTGTCCGCGAAGCTCCTCACGGCGTCGCGGCACCTCGGGTCCGCGATGCAGCAGATGGCGCACGCGGGCACCAGGGAGCAGAAGGGCAGGGCCGTCGAGGTCCTCAACGAGGCCCGTCGCAAGATCTACGCGATCCTGGGCGAGCTGGACGTCGAAGAGGACACCGACAGCCCTTCGGAGTGACTACCAGCGGTCGTGCACGTGCGGCCGCACCAGTTCGTCGTAGACGGCCGCGACCTCGGCCAGCGCCTCGGGGGTGAGGGGCGCGAGGTCGGCCGCCGCGACGTTGCCGCGAGCCTGCTCGGCGTTGCGCGCGCCGGGGATCACGACGGTGACACCCGGCTGGTCCACGATCCAGCGCAGCGCGAACTGGGCGAGCGTCGCGCCCGCGGGTACCAGCGGGCGCAGCCGCTCGACGGCCTCCAGGCCCACCTCGAACGGCACGCCGGAGAACGTCTCACCCTGGTCGAACGCCTCACCGTGGCGGTTGTACGTGCGGTGGTCGTCCTCGCCGAACGTCGTCGCGGCGGTGTACCGCCCCGACAGCAGGCCGGACGCCAGCGGCACCCGCGCGATGATCCCCACCCCGGCCTCGGCCGCCGCCGGGAGCACCCGCTCCAGCGGCTTGAGGCGGAAGGCGTTCAGGATGATCTGCACGCTCACCACGTTCGGCCGCGCGATGGCCAGCAGCGCCTCCTCGACCGTCTCGACGCTCACGCCGTAGGCGGCGATCCGCTTGGCCCCCACCAGCTCGTCGAGGCTGTCGAACACCTCGTCGGTCGAGTACACCGGCGTCGGCGGGCAGTGCAGCTGCACGAGGTCGATCGTGTCCACGCCCAGGTTCGCCCGCGACCGGTCGTTCCAGGCGAGGAAGTTCTCGCGGGTGTAGTTCTCCGGCACCTGCTCGACGCGGCGACCCATCTTCGTCGCGACGAAGACGTCCGAGTCGGCGCGTTCCCGCAGGAACTGGCCGACCAGCTTCTCGCTGCGACCGTCGCCGTACACGTCGGCGGTGTCGAAGAAGGTCACACCCGCGTCGGCGGCGGCGTGGAGGAGGGCGATGCCGTCACCCTCCTCCACCTGCCCCCAGTCGCCCCCGAGCTGCCAGCAGCCGAGCCCGATGACGCCGACGGGGCGTCCGATCCTGTTCGCGTTCCGGTTCTCCACGAAACGCGATCCTACGGTTGTCCGGCCTTCCTGGCGTACCGGCCGAGTTCACCTCCCGCCCCGTCGTAGAAGGTCAGCAGCTCGCCGCTGATCCCGATCCGCACGGCCTCGTCCAGCACCCGGTCGTTGGGCACGTTCGAGCAGCGGACGACCGTGGAGGGGCCGAGCCACGCGGAGAACCCACCGCCGGGCTCGACCCGGTACGCCAACGACGCCGAGTTGCAGCCGTCCGCCACGCTCCCGGTGCCGTCGCGGCCGAACTCGACCGCCGGTGCCCGCGTGTCCGAGCCGCGATCGGCGCCCGACAGGTCGAACCCGGTGATGGACACCGGTTCCCACCGCCCGACCAACGCGGGCACGGCCGTGTTCGACGCCGGTGCTCCCGACGACGGGGCCGCCGAGGTCGACGTGGCCGTCCGCACGCCGCCGGTCCCGCTCACCACCGCGCCCCCCACCAGCCCCGCCCCCACGACGAGCGCCGCGCCCGCGACGCTCGCCCGCTGCCGTCCGCGCCGAACCCGGCGCACCACGGTTTCGGCCAACCCGTCCACCGCGGACGCGTGGCGCGCGCGCTCGGCCAACGTGTCCCGCAGCTCCTCTTCGACGCTCACCTGACCGCTCCCCTCGTCCGCGTCCAACCGACTCTCAACGTCCCCAGCGCGCGGGACGCCTGCGACCGCACGGTGCTCTCGGCGCAGCCCAGCAACGCACCGATGGCGGCGTCGTCGAGGTCCTCGTAGAACCGCAGCACCAGCACCGCGCGCTGCTTGCGCGGCAGTTCCCCCAGCGCCTGCCACATCTCGGCCTGCGCGGCGACGCCGTCGGAGTGGTCGGCCACCGAAGCGGCACCCCGCTCGACCACCGCGGCCTCGGCGGGGGTCTCGGCCGCCGACCGCCGCCTCCGCCAGTCCAGATGTGCGTTCACCATGGTGCGGCGCACGTACGCGTCCGGCTCGCGCAGGCGCGACCACCGCCGGTAGGCCTTCATCAGCGCTGTCTGCACCAGGTCCTCGCCGAGGTGGGCATCCCCCGCCAACAGGTAGCCGAGGCGCTGCAGAGCGGGACCGCGCGTCCTGACGTACTCGATGAACTCCATTCGCCCTCCCCCACCATGACGAGACGGGGACGGCGATCCGCTGCACGGCTAGGGCAGAACGAGCCCGGTCGGCTTGCGGCGCACGTGCAGCCGGTACCCGACGGGGAACGACAGCCCCGGTGTCTCGTCGATGGCCCGCTGCGCCACCTTCGCGGAGAACTCGATGCGCAGCACCGACTCCAGGTCCTCCCGGCGCTCGAACTCCCACCGCGCCGTGACGTGCCGAGCGCTGAAACCGCTGTCCGCGAAGAACTTCGCCACCACGGCGGGGTCGTAGCGGGGTTCGTCGGCGCACAGCCACGGCCCGTACGGCGACGCGGCGCCGTCGAGGTCCACGACCGCCAGCGCGCCGCCGGGGCGCAGCACGCGGTCCGCCTCGCGCATCCCCGGTTCGCAGCCGGGGCCGAAGAAGTACGCCGTGCGGGCGTGCACGAGGTCCGCGCTGCGGTCCGGGAGCGGCAGCCGTTGCGCGGGACCGGCGTGCACGGAGGCGTTCGCGAGGTCGGCCACGCGGGCCTTGGCGCGCTTGACCAGCGGCGCGTACGGCTCGACGCCCGTGACCGAGCGCGCGGTCGCGGCGAACACCGGCAGGTGGAAGCCGTCGCCGCAGCCGACGTCGACCACGTCCAGCCCGGCCCAGTCGCAGTCCTCGCGCAGCGCGCGCCACAGGTCGCCGTCGACGTCCTGGGCCCGGTTCTCGACCTCGTACACGTCGGGCCAGTGCCAGATGTTCGGGCTCGGGAGCACGTCGGCGGGCCGGACAGCGGCCAAGGCCGCGCGCACGAAACCCTTCACCCCACGACAATAGAGTGCGCCGGTCGTTTGGCGGTGCTATTCCAGTCGACCTCGGCGTACCGTGATCAGGACAGTGCTCCGAGGAGGCGTCCGTGTCCATCGCGCCGAACTCCCCCGCCCTGGCGGCCCTGCACGCGGGCGCGCCCTGCTGGCTGGAACTGCCCGTCACGGACCTCGCCGCCGCGAAGGACTTCTACACCGGCTTGTTCGGGTGGCGGTACACCGACGACCGGGGTTACGCGGTCGCCACCCTCGACGGTGTGCCCGTCGCGGGCATGCCGGTGACCCGCGCGCTGCCGCAGCAGTACACGAACTGGACGCTGTTCCTGCACACCAGGCACGCCCGCGCGACGGCCGAGAAGGTGTTCGCGCTCGGCGGGCTGGTGCTGCGCAACCCGAGCGTGGAGGCCGACCACACGCAGACGACCGTGATCGGCGACCCGACGGGCGGGGTGATCGGGTTCCGGCACGTGCCGCCGAACTGGCGGTTCGGCACGACGGGGCACGGGGCGTACGCGTGGGCGGAGCTGAACACGCGCGACGGGGCCACCGCGGACGCGTTCTTCCGGGAGCTGTGCCACTTCGACGTGATGCAGATCGGCGACGGCCACGTCGTCGACTACACCGTGTGGTCCGTGGAGGGCGAGAGCGTGCTCGGCAGGCAGCGGATGGGGCGCCGCTCGTTCCCGCCGACCGTGCCCGCGCACTGGATGGTCTACCTGACGGCGTCGCCGGAGATCGGCGCGGACTCGGTCGCGAACCGGGTGCTCGAACTGGGCGGGGAGGTCGCGGTCGAGCCGTACGACACGCCGTACGGCCGCGTCACCGAGGTGCGGGACCACACGGGGTCGACGTTCTCGGTGATCGACCCGTCCCGCGCGGTGCCGCTGTCCGACGACGAACGCGGCGCGAACGTGGACGACCCGTACGACGACTGAGCGGCTACGGCACGAACAGGTGCAGGAGCAGCCAGGACACCACGGCCGACGGCAGCAGCGAGTCCATCCGGTCCATCAGTCCGCCGTGGCCGGGCAGGAGCGTGCCCATGTCCTTGATGCCGAGGTCGCGCTTGATGAGCGACTCGATCAGGTCGCCGGTGGTGGAGCTGACCACCAGTGCCGCGCCGAACAGCACGCCCTGCCACCACTGGCCGTCGAGCAGCAGGCTCACCGTGAGCGCGCCGCCGACCATGCCCGCGACGATCGACCCGGCGAAGCCCTCCCAGGACTTCTTCGGGCTGATGGTGGGAGCCATGGGGTGCTTGCCGAACAGGACGCCCGCGATGTACCCGCCGGTGTCCGACAGGACCACGCCGAGGATGAAGGCGATCACCCGGAAGGCGCCGTCGTCCGGCACGACCAGCATCACCGCGAACGCCGCGAACACGGCGACGTACGCGAGCGTGAAGATCGACGCCGTCACGTCCCGCAGGTAGCCGTCCGCACCGTCCTTCAGGCGCCAGACCAGGCACACCAGCATGGTGACCACGAACGCGCTGAGCACGCCGCCGCGCTCGTACGGCCAGGCCAGCCAGACGATCGCCTGGCCGCCGACGAGCACGGGCACCAGGGCGACCTGGATGCCCGCGCTCGCCTTGAGCGCACGGGCCAACTCGAAGATCGACACCGCGACCGCCGCCGCCACGATGGCGATGAACACCTGCCGCATCGTGAACAGGGAGACGAGGACCAGGGCACCCAGCCCGACACCGACCAGGATGGCCGACCGCAGATCACGTCCCGCCCGTGACGGCTTCCGCTCGCCGTCCGCGCTGCCGGACGGCGCCTGCGCGTCCTGCTCACCACCGCCTGGCACCTGCTGTGCTCCTATCACGACTCCCACGTCACCATCAGACTTCGAGCAGCTCGGCTTCCTTGTGCTTCACGAGCTCGTCGATCTGGTGCACGTACCGCTGCGTCACCGACTCGAGTTCCTTCTCACCGCGAGTGCCCTCGTCCTCGCCGGTGTCACCGTCCTTCACCATGCGCTCGATCTCCTCCTTCGCCTTGCGGCGAATGTTGCGCATGGTGATCTTGGCGTCCTCGCCCTTGGTCTTCGCGACCTTCACCATCTCCTTGCGGCGCTCCTCGGAGAGCTGCGGGATGACGACGCGGATGATCGACCCGTCGTTGCTCGGGTTGACGCCGAGGTCGGAGTCGCGGATGGCCTTCTCGACGGCGTTGAGCTGGCTCGCGTCGTAGGGCTTGACGACCGCCATCCGCGCCTCGGGGATCGCGATGCTCGCCAACTGGTTCAGCGGTGTCGGCGAACCGTAGTAGTCCACGACGATGCGCGAGAACATGGAGGGCGAGGCGCGCCCCGTGCGCACGGCCGCGAGGTCGTCCTTCGCCACGGCCACGGCCTTTTCCATCTTCTCCTCGGCGTCGAGGAGGGTCTCGTCGATCACGGCTACTCCTTAGTGCGAGCCGGGTGTTCCCAGCGGGTCTAGAAGGACGGGCGACCACCGGGGGTGCTCACCAATGTTCCGATCTTCTCACCACGCACCGCCCGCGCGATGTTCCCCTCGGTGAGGAGGTTGAACACCATGATGGGCATGTTGTTGTCCATGCACAGGCTGAAGGCCGTGGAGTCCGCGACGTTGAGCCCGCGCTCCAGGACCTCGCGGTGCGTGATGTTGTCGAACATCAGGGCGTCCGGGTCGATCTTGGGGTCGGCGGTGTAGATGCCGTCCACCGCCTTCGCCATGAGCACGATCTCGCAGCCGATCTCCAGCGCGCGCTGCGCGGCCGTCGTGTCGGTGGAGAAGTAGGGCATGCCCGCGCCGCCGCCGAAGATCACGACGCGGCCCTTCTCGAGGTGCCGCATGGCACGTCGCGGGATGTAGGACTCGGCGACCTGGCCCATCGTGATGGACGTCTGGACCCTCGTGTCGATGCCGTGCTCGCGCTCCAGGAAGTCCTGCAACGCCAGGCAGTTCATGACGGTGCCCAGCATGCCCATGTAGTCGGCGCGGCTGCGGTCCATGCCGCGCTGCTGGAGTTCGGCGCCGCGGAAGAAGTTGCCCCCGCCGATCACGACGGCGACCTGGGCGCCGGTTCCGACAACGGCCGCGATCTGGCGGGCGACGACGGTGACCACGTCGGGATCGACCCCGACGTCACCTCCGCCGAACATCTCCCCACCGAGCTTGAGCATCACGCGCTTGTAACCATCAACGTCTTCGCTCACGGGTCCTCCTCGCGGCGCTGGAAGTCTGGACACGGCGAAGGCGGGGTTGCGATGCGCTGCAACCCCGCCCTCACGCGAATCAGGCCTGGCCGACCTCGAACCGGGCAAAGCGGGTAACCGCCACTCCGGCCTCGTCCAGCACTGCCTTGACGGTCTTCTTCGACTCCACGACGGAAGCCTGCTCGAGCAGCACGACGTCCTTGAAGAAGCCGTTCACGCGACCGTCGACGATCTTGGACAGGGCCGCTTCCGGCTTGCCCTCCTCGCGAGCGGTCTCCTCGGCGATGCGACGCTCGTTGGCGACCAGCTCCGCGGGGACCTCGTCGCGCGTCACGAACTTCGGCCGCATGGCCGCGATCTGCATCGCGGCGCCGCGGGCGGCTTCCTCGTTGTCGCCGGTGTACTCGACGACGACGCCGACGGCCGGGGGCAGGTCCGCGGCACGGCGGTGCAGGTAGACCGTGACGGTGCCGTCGAACACGGCCACCTTCGCGAGCTCCAGCTTCTCGCCGATCTTCGCGGAGAACTCCTGCACGACGGCGTCGACGGTCTTGCCGTCGAGCTCGGCGGCCTTGAGGGCGTCGACGTCGGCGGGGCGCACGGCCTTCGCGACGGCGACGATCCGGGAGGCCAGCTCCTGGAAGTCGGCGTTCTTGGCGACGAAGTCGGTCTCGCAGCGCAGCTCGATCATGATGCCGTCCTCGGCGATGACCAGGCCGTTCGAGGTGGTGCGCTCCGCGCGCTTGCCGACGTCCTTCGCACCCTTGATGCGCAGGATCTCGACAGCCTTCTCGAAGTCGCCGTCCGACTCCTCAAGAGCCTTCTTGCAGTCCATCATGCCTGCGGCCGTGAGCTCGCGGAGGCGCTTCACATCAGCGGCGGTGTAGTTCGCCATCGTGCGATTTCCGTTCCTTCTGCGGTCCGATGTCGGCGGGGCCGACGTGGGTTACGCGCGAGTTGGTGCTGAACACGCCACGTCCGCCGTGCGGCGGACGTGGCGTGCCGCGGGATCAGGACTGGACGGGCTGCTCGGCAGGCGCCTCGGCGGTCTCGGCGGCCGGGGTGGCCTCCGCGGCCTCGGGGGTGGTGCTGGTCAGCAGCTCCTGCTCCCACTCGGCCAGCGGCTCGTCGATGCCGGGCTCCGGCTTGTCGTCACCGTCGGCCGCGTTGTTGCGCGCACCCGAGCGGGCCATCAGACCGGCGGCGGCCGCCTCGGCGACGACCTTGGTCAGCAGCGCCGCGGAACGGATCGCGTCGTCGTTGCCCGGAATCGGGAAGTCGACCTCGTCCGGGTCGCAGTTCGTGTCCAGGATCGCGACGATCGGGATGTGCAGCTTGCGCGCCTCGCCGACGGCGATGTGCTCCTTCTTGGTGTCGACGATCCACACCGCGGAGGGCACCTTGGCCATGTCGCGAATGCCGCCCAGGGTGCGGGACAGCTTGTCCTTCTCACGGTTCATCATCAGGATTTCCTTCTTGGTGAAACCCTGGAAACCGCCGGTCTGCTCCATCGACTCCAGCTCCTTGAGGCGCTGGAGACGCTTGTGCACCGTCGAGAAGTTGGTGAGCATGCCGCCCAGCCAACGCTGGTTCACGTACGGCATGCCGACGCGGAGCGCCTCGCTGGCGATCGCTTCCTGCGCCTGCTTCTTGGTGCCGATGAACAGGATCGACCCGCCGTGCGCGACCGTCTCGCGGACGAACTCGTACGCCCGGTCGATGTAGGTCAGCGTCTGCTGGAGGTCGATGATGTAGATGCCGTTGCGCTCGGTGAAGATGTAGCGCTTCATCTTCGGGTTCCAACGGCGGGTCTGGTGCCCGAAGTGCACGCCGCTGTCGAGCAGCTGCTTCATGGTGACGACGGCCATAGCCGGGTTCGCACCTTTTCGATCAGGCGCACCGGACCGGCCGGCGCGCGTGTTCCGGTTGTCGCGGCGAGCCGGGATGGCGCGCCGCCCTAGTGCCCTGCCGCCGCCCAGACCCGAAGAAAATTGACCTTTGGGACCGCCGGACGCCGTGACTCGACCACACTCGAAAGGGATCGGATCAGCAGTGGCACGCGAAGTCGTCCCGTACGCAGACGGGGCGTGAAACAAGTGTACGCCGAAGAGGCCCGAAGTCCGAACCGGGGCCTCAAGTTGTCCACAGGCCGACTGGTTGTCCACAGATCCGAAATTCCCGGTGGCGTCGACCCGCACCGCACCGGACCGTGAACCCATGCCCCCGACCACCGCGCCCACCACGCCCGCACCACTCCGGACCAGCGAAGACTCCACCCCGGCACCGCAGGCTGCGCGACCAGGTCCGCCCCGCCACCACACCCACGTCACAGCGCCACTGACCACCCGACGAAAGGCACTGACCACATCGACGCCTGCCCTGTCGTTGATGAGCGCGGTCATCGCCGTGGCCATGGCGCTCGCGGCTCCCCCCGGTCCCGCGCACGCCCGCCGAGGCGACTACGCCTGGCCCCTGGCTCCACCCCACCCGGTCCTCCGCACCTTCACCGCGCCCACCACCCCGTACGGCCAGGGCCACCGAGGCGTCGACCTGGGCGGTTCAGCGGGCGAGCCGGTACTGGCGGCGGGCGACGGCACCGTCCTCTTCGCGGGCGAGGTGGGTGGCCGCCCGGTGGTGTCGGTGATCCACGACGACGGCCTGCGGACCACGTACGAACCGGTGACCCCGACGGTCCGCACGGGCGACCGGGTCGGACGCGGCGCACCACTGGGCACTCTTCGAGCAGGCCACGAGGGCTGCCCGCCTCCGGCCTGCCTGCACTGGGGCGCCCGCCGCGGCCTGGCCTACGTCAACCCGATCAGACTCGTCGCCCCCGGCCGCGTCCGCCTGTTACCCGCGACGACACCGGGCCGGGCACCTCAACGGTGATCCACCCGACCGGCTGAACCGGACCCACCTGACCAGCGGGAACACCGGCATCCCCGCACTTACCAAGCTGGGCTGGCCAGCCGGACCGGACCGCCCGGCCCGGCACCAGCACCACCACACCTACCGACCCGGACTGAACCAGCCAAGCCTGACCGCCTGGCCAGCAGAAACACCGGACCCACCGCACCTACCGACCCGGACTGGACCAGTCGGACCGGACCGATCAGCCCTTCATCCGCCTTGAGTCGTGCCCGGCCTGAACCCGGTCTGATCGATTCCGTGGTGCGGCGGTGGTGATGACGCGCTTGAATCCGCGCAACCGTCGACCTCCCGACGAAGCCGCACCGCTCAAGGGGTACTTGGTGTGCGGCGGGACGTCACGGTGCTTCGCGTGCACCCGTCGTCCTCCCGGCGAAGCCGCATCAAGCGGGTACTGGTGTGCGGCGGGAGGTCGCGGTGCCCTGGTGGGGTCTGGACACGTGGCCGGAAGCGGGGAACTCCCGGCCACGGGCGACCGGCGACGATCACAGCGAGGTGGAGGTCAGTCCGACTGCTCGTTGAGCTTGGTGCGGAGGCGGAGCACCGCTCGGGTGTGCAGTTGGCAGACCCTGGACTCAGTGACGCCCAGGACCTTGCCGATCTCGGCGAGGGTCAGGTTCTCGAAGTAGTAGAGGGTGACCACTATTCGATCGCGTTCAGCGAGTTGGGCTACGGCGTCCGCCAGTTGGCGGCGGCTGTCCAGGTCGACCAGGGTCGCGACCGGGTCTTCGGCGTGGTTGTCGGGGATCGACTCGGCTAAGGAGGCGCCGGCACCCGTACCCCCGCGACCTGCGGCGATCAGTTCGTCCAGCGCCACGACGCTGGTGAGCTGAAGTTGGGCGTAGAGCTCGCGCAGCTCGGCCAGACCGATCTTGAGTTCGACGGCCAGCTCGCGGTCCGTCGGGGTGCGCTGCAACTGGGCGCCGAGACGTTCCAGCGCGCGTTCCACGTCCCGCGCGCGGGAGCGGACCGAGCGCGGAACCCAGTCCTGGGAACGCAGGTCGTCCAGGATGGCGCCGCGAATGCGCTGCATGGCGTAGGTCTCGAACTTCAGGCCGCGCTCGAACTCGAACTTCTCGATCGCGTCGACCAGCCCGAAGATGCCGGATTGGATCAGGTCGCCGACGTCGACGTGGGCGGGCAGGCCCGTGCCGACTCGACCGGCGACGTACTTGACCAGCGGTGCGTAGTGCAGGACCAGGCGATCGCGGACGACCTGCTCGTGCGACTTCCCGTACTTCTGCCAGAGGGCGATGATCCCGGCTTCGACGTCGTCCGCGGTGCGCGATTCGGACGCCGGGTGGGCTGGGCGCGGGGAGCCGTTGCGCGTCGCCGGCGCGAGCATGACGGCATGGCCGTTCGCCACGGCACTCCCGTTTTGGAGAGGGTCACCGTCGATGCGGTGACCGTTGGTCCCCGTCGGGGTGTGCGCCTCCGACGTGGTTCCGACGTGCGCGACGGTAGGGGAGTTCACGGTTGCGGTCCGCGAACCTCCCCCTGCGACGTCAGGAACGGGGGTGGGTTCGGTCATGGATCGCCTTCAGCCGTTCGACAGTGACGTGTGTGCAGAGCTGAGTTGTAGCGAGCGTAGCGTGACCAAGGAGTTCTTGGACTGTGCTCAGGTCCGCTCCCCCTTCCGAGATGTGCGCCGCCGCTGGACGGCGAAGTCGGTGCTGCCCGAGCAGGGCGGAACCGGGTGCCACACCCACTACATCGTGAACAACCCGTCCAGCGGTACGGGCATCTGCTCGACGGTCTCGGACCCCCGGTGGCAGCGCGCTGAACGCATCGCGGCTGACCAGTACCGACCGTCCACGTTCCGCCCAACGTCGTACCGCACGTTCGACCGGAACGCCGAACGGCGCGGCGCGTTCGCGACTGCCCTTGCCAAGAACTCGAATCACCCTCAGGGAGTAGTCCACGGCGTCGAGGTCGAGACCGCACAAATCGGCGGCTCGGACACCTGTTGCGTTGAGCAACTCCACCACGGGGCGGTCACGCAGCGCAACCGGATCGGCATTCTCCGCTGCAAAATCTGCACCGGGCGACGTCGCTCGGATGGCCTTCCGCCGCCGCACGGCGGACGTTCCACGGCGCGAACGGGGCGGTTCGCCGCCCGTCGAACGCACGCCGACGAGGGCCTTCCCGGCGGTGAACGCGCAGGCCGCCGCAGCGTGAGGTGCCATCGACGTGCGACGCGCCCTTCCCGCCGACCACGCCGCCAGCCAGGAGTGAAGCACGGCAGGGGCGACGGTCGAGCCCGCCGTGTCGGGCACGACCACGCGCGCCGACAGATCCATAACACCGTCCGGATACACACGCACCGTGTGCGACGGCGAACCGCGCTCCAAAGGCGGGTGACGCTCGACCGTGTGCACGACCACGCGGCCGTCCTCGGCCGGCTCGCCACGCGACCGGCCCGCGTGGGCACGACGAGTCCGAACGGGCGGCTGCCGGGACATAGGCCATGACGCTGCGCCCTCCGTGGCCCTTGGTCAAGCATCGCCACGCCCCTCCCGGACATGAGAGCGTTTCCATCCGGAATCGACCCGCTCGGCCAAGCCCGCCATCTCCAATTCGGGCAGCATGGCGCGAACTGTCGACAAAGCGACTCCCGACTCGACCGCGATCACGTCGGCGCTGTGCCCACCGGTCAGCCCCAGGGCTTCGTGCACCCGAACCGCGTCGCCCTGGGGCGAACCGACCGCGCTAGACGACGTTCGCGTCGCCTCGACCAGGTCGACGCCCAGCCGCCCGGTCGACTCGATCACCTCGGCGACGCTGCTGACCGCGATGGCCTCCCCCGACCTCAGCAGTTCGTGGCAACCGGTGGAACTGGCGGACGTGACCGGTCCCGGCACCGCCATGAGCACCCGTCCCAGCGCGGACGTGGAGGCCGCCGTGTTCTTCGCTCCGCTGCGCCGACCAGCCTCGACGACCACCGTGCCGTCGCCGAGCGCGGCGATGAGCCGGTTGCGCGTCAGGAACCGGTGCCGCGCGGGCGTGTGCGTCGGCGGGTACTCGCTGACCACCAGGCCGCGCTGGGGAATGCGCGCGATCAGCCCGGCGTGCCCCGCCGGGTAGGCCACGTCCACCCCGCAGGCCAGCACCGCGACGGTCGCACCATCGGCGGACAGCGCACCGCGGTGGGCACACCCGTCGATCCCGTACGCCGCACCGGACACCACGACGATGCCCGCCTCCGCCAGCCCGTGCCCGAACTCCGCGGCGACGTGCTGCCCGTACCCGCTGGCCGCACGGGAACCGACGACCGCGACCGACCGTTCCGCCAACTCGGCCACGTTCGCCGCGCCCCGCACCCACAACGCCAGTGGCGCCAACCCGCACTTCAACCCCTGCGCGGCGGCGAGGACGAGCGCGTTGAACGGCCACTCTGGCCATTCCTCGTCCTCCGGAATGACCAACCGCCCACCGATCGCCGCAACTCGCCGAAGATCGTCAGCAGCCCGGTCCTCATCCCGTCTAGCCGACGTCTGCCCTTCCACACTGGGCGGAACCTTGCCCGCTTTGACCAGCTCAGCCGCTCGGATGGGACCTTCCTCGGCGACGAAGGCGGCCAAGGCGGGCGCGGGCGGCTCCGCCACGCGCGAGAGGTAAGCGCGGGCCAGCCGAACACGATCAAGACTCATGACGACCTCCGGTGGTCGGTTCTTGTTGCCACTGCCGGGCAGTTGGGCGGTACTGGGTTGGGTTGGCTGAGTTGGTCGGGAGTGGTTGCGCTGCAAGGAATCCAGCGGGTGTGGGCTGCTGCACGGCATCGGGCGAGGGTGGGGTGGGTGTTGGGGTTCGTGTCGCCGAGCTGGATGGGTGGGTGCGGTTGGTTGTGGCTGGCGAGACGGTCGGGGTGTTAGGGCGGGTTTGTGGGAACAGCGGCGTTGTTCCGGTGGATCGATTGAGGGGGTCGTGGGAGCGGTCGCACAGTCCAGGTGGCGAGTGGTTCTCGCAGTTATGCGGAAATCCGTGGTTTGGCGTAGTGCCGCCGCTGGTGGGTGGGTTGAGTGGGCGGCGGTTGGGGTGGTCAGCAGGCAAGCGGGGTTGATGGGTTCGAGGGCAGCGGCTGGGCGGGTCGGCTGGGGGCTGCTCTCGCCTGGGAAGCGGGCCGGGCGACGCGGAGTCAGGTGACTTCGCGTCGCTGCCTGCGGAAGTCCGATGTGTGGGTGGCTGGCGCTAGGCAGAGCTGGCGGCTGGCGGCTGGCGCACAGTCAGGTGAGGTCGCTGGGCGGAGTCAACGGATAGGGGCGGCCCGGTCGTTCGGCGAACGCCGAGTCAGGGCGCGGTTGGCGGGGCACCACGGTGAAGTGGGTGGCCGAGTCGGTGAGTGGATTGCGCCAGGAAGACGGACCATCCGGGGGGCGGGCACCGGGTGCGACTGCTGGGTGCAGGCATTGGGCAAAACCGCTAGCCGCGGACGCTGGGCACGACTGCTGGTCGGAGGCGGTGGGTGCGGACGTAGGGCACGACCGCTGGGCTCAGACATCAGGTGCGAGCGTTGGGCACGACCGTTGGGTACGACCGTTGGGCATAACTGCTGAGCGCGAGGTTGGGGGCGGGCATTGAGGGCAGGCGTTGGGTGCTCGCGCTTGGTGCTCACGCTGCGAAGGCAGGCGCTGAGTGCTCGCGTTGTGAGGGTGGGCGTTGGGCACTCGCGCTGGGTGCTCACGCTGCGAGGGCGGGCGTTGGGTGCTTGCGCTGAGAAGGGGCTTTGGGTGCTCACGCTGTGAGGGCGGGCGTTGGGTGCTTGCGCTGCGAGGGCGGGCATTGGGTGCTTGCGCTGGGAAGGGGCTTTGGGTGCTCGCGTTGTGAGGGCGGGCGTTGGGTGAGGGGCTTGGGTGGGAGTTGGGCGGGGTGAGGTGGGGGTGGGCGTTGAGCGCTCGCGTTGTGAAGGCCTTGGGGTTGTGAAGGGTTTGGGTGGGAGTTCGGTGA
>NZ_DBNGPQ010000172.1:0-9719 GCF_057122925.1 Umezawaea sp.
CCGCCGAAGGGCTGTTCGACCCGAGCCGTAAGCGCCGCCCGCCGTTCCTGCCCAAGCGCATCGGGCTGGTCACCGGCCGGGCCAGCGCCGCCGAGCGCGACGTGCTCACCAACGCCCGCCGCCGCTGGCCGGCCATCGACTTCCGGGTGATCAACGTCGCCGTGCAGGGCGCCACCGCCGTGCCGGAGATGATCAACGCGCTGCGCCTGCTCGACGCCGACGACACGATCGACGTGATCGTGCTCGCCCGGGGCGGCGGCTCCACCGAAGACCTGCTGCCGTTCTCCGACGAGGCGCTGTGCCGGGCCGTGGCGTCGTGCCGCACGCCCGTCATGTCGGCGATCGGGCACGAACCGGACAGCCCGCTCGTCGACCACGTCGCGGACGTCCGCTGCTCCACGCCCACCGATGCGGGCAAACGGGTGGTTCCGGATGTGGCGGAAGAAGCAGAGCGCGTACGCCAAATGCGAGACCGCGCCCGCCGGGCGTTGCACGGCTGGGTGGGCCGCGAGCGCGAGCTGCTCCGGTCGCTGCGCTCCCGACCTGCGCTTTCCGACCCGCACGGCCCGCTGGAGCGGCGCCGGGAGGACATCGACCGACTCCGGGAACGGGGCCGCCGCGCGGTGCTCGCCCGACTGTCGACCGAGCAGAACGGTCTCGCCTCCACAAGAGCGCGCTTGACGACCCTCGGACCGGCAGCCACGCTTGCGCGCGGATACGCGGTAGTGCAACGCGTCACACCCGACGGTGTCGACGGCGTGCTGAGGTCGATCGACGAGGCCCCGGCCGGGACGCGGCTGCGCGTGCGCGTGGCGGACGGGGCCGTGCACGCGGTCGTGAGCGAGGACGGAGGCAGTGGTGCCCAACCCGGCGCGTGAACCCACGTTCCTCCCGTTGACGATGGCCGCGGCCGGGTCGGCGGCGGACGACACAGCCGACCCGCTGGCCCGTGACAGCGCGCAGGCCGTCCAGCACCGCGCGAGGACGGCCAACGCCGCCGCGGCGGACTGCTGGACCGCGCTCGTCGCGGGGTGCACGTCCGGTCGCCAGACGTTGATCAACGAACTGCACCACCTGTCCCTGGCGACCTCGCAGTACGCGGGCACCCGCTGGTGGCTGAGCCACGGCTCGGTGCACCGCAGGCGCGTCGTCGCGGCCGAGGGGCGCATCGACGACGCGGTGCGGGACGGCGACGGCGCCGAGTTCGCGGAGGCGTTCGTCGGGTACGACCAAGCCGTCGCCACGGTCGTGGCGCACGTGCAGAGCAGATTGGGGAGTGTGGCCCAGTGAGTTCCACCGAGACCGCACTCGGCTACGAGGCCGCGCGAGACGAGCTGGTGGAGGTGGTCCGCAAGCTCGAAGCGGGCGGCCTGTCGCTGGAGGACTCCATCGCGCTGTGGGAACGCGGCGAGGCCCTGGCGAAGACGTGCGAGAGGCACCTGGACGGCGCCAAGGAACGCATCGACGCCGCGCTGGCGGTCGTCGAGGAGGACGTCGAGGGCTGACATTGGGACCCTGGTCACGGGGTGCTCCGTGCGAGGATTGGTCTACCGGCCGATCATCCCAGGAGGAGCACAATGGTGAGCTCGAACCCTTCCGAACGCCGCCGCGAAGCGCCTGACCGCAACCTGGCGCTGGAATTGGTCCGGGTCACCGAGGCCGCCGCCATGGCCGCGGGCAGGTGGGTCGGCCGGGGCGACAAGAACGGCGGCGACGGCGCGGCCGTGGACGCCATGCGCAAGCTGATCCACACCGTCTCGATGCGCGGCGTCGTCGTGATCGGCGAGGGCGAGAAGGACGAAGCGCCCATGCTCTACAACGGCGAGGAGGTCGGCAACGGCGACGGCCCGGACTGCGACGTGGCCGTGGACCCGATCGACGGCACCACGCTGATGGCGAAGGGCATGCCGAACGCCCTGGCCGTGCTGGCGGTGGCCGAGCGCGGCGCGATGTTCGACCCGTCGGCCGTCTTCTACATGGAGAAGCTCGCCGTGGGCCCGGAGGCGGCGGACGTCATCGACATCACCGCCCCCATCGCCGAGAACATCCGCCGCGTGGCCAAGGCGAAGCACATCGACGTGACCGACGTGACGGTCTGCATCCTCGACCGCCCGCGCCACGAGCACCTGGTGCACGAGGTCCGCGAAGCCGGTGCCCGCATCCACTTCATCTCCGACGGCGACGTGGCGGGCGCGATCTCCGCGGCCCGCCCGGACACCGGCGTGGACCTGCTCGTCGGCATCGGCGGCACGCCGGAGGGCATCATCGCGGCGGCCGCGCTGAAGTGCATCGGCGGCGAGATCCAGGCGAAGCTGTGGCCCAAGGACGACGAGGAGCGCCAGAAGGCGATCGACGCGGGCCACGACCTGGACCGCGTGCTGACGACGCGGGAACTCGTGCGCGGCGACAACGTCTTCTTCTGCGCCACCGGCGTCACGAGCGGCGACCTGCTGCGCGGTGTGCACTACCGCTCCGGCGGCTGCACCACGCAGTCCATCGTGATGCGCTCGAAGTCCGGCACCGTGCGGATGATCGACGGCTTCCACCGGCTGACGAAGCTGCGCGAGTACTCGTCGGTCGACTTCGACCGCCTGGCCGAGGCGGAGGCCGGGCAGCTGATCCCGCCGCTCCCCTAGGAGACCGTGTCGCGGACCGGGTGGACGAGGGCGTGCTCGCCCGGCGCGGTGGCGGTGGCCGCGTCGCCGACGACGACCGGGACCACCGCTTCGCCGACCTTCGACCGCGGCCGGGCGATCGCCGCGTCCAACGGTCAACCGCCGGGACGCGTCCAGGTCCGTTCCGCGGCGCGGAAAGCGCCGGGGGTGGTCCCCGTCTCGCGGGTGAAGAACTTGCCGAAGTTGGTCGGCTCGGTGAAGCCGAGCCGGTGGCCGACCGCCGCCACCGGCAGGTCGGTGTGCGCCAGCAACCGCTTGGCCTCCAACGCGACGCGCGCGTCGACGAGCGCCTTGGCGGTGCGGCCGGTCGCGGTCTGGCAGACGCGGTTGAGGCTGCGCAACGAGTACCCGACGCGGGCGGCGTAGTCGGCCGCGTTGCGCGTCTCGGCGAACGACCGCTCCAGCTCGTGCCGGAACCGCTGGAAGGTCGCGCTGTGGCCGGGTCCGTCGGCCGGGGCCAGCCGGGCGACGCGCAGCAGCACGGCCGCGAGCAGGTGCCGAAGCAGGTCGACGGTGACGGCCTCCGGCTCCCGAACGGCTCGGCGGTACTCGACGGCCAGCTCGTCCACCGCCGCGGTCAGCTCGTCGAGCGGCACGGTCCGGGTGGCGGGCCCGAACGACCCGAGCAGTGCGCCCGCCCCGTCGAGCCGGGGCGGGAACTCCTCGGTGAACAGCACCACCGTCGCGTCCAGACCGGCCGACGGCAGCCGCAGCACCCGGCCGGGCGCCACGTGCAGGAGCGTGCCCGCCGAGCACGGGCGGTCGACGAAATCGACCATCGCGGTACCCGACCCGCCGGTCACCAGGAACAGCTGGTGGAAGTCCGCTCGGTGCACGGTGACCAGCGTTTGAGCGGGCAACCTGGCCACGAGAGCCGCGAAGTCGACCACCTCGACGCCGAGCCGCGGCAGGTCGGGGTTGCTGAAGCCGAACTCGGCGACCTGTCCACTTTCGACCATGGTGGGACGGGATCCTACCTCGTGGTCACGCCCGGTTCGGACGATTCTCGTGGGGCGGCGAGCGGGCACCGGGTCCGCCGCCCTCGACGGAACGGACACCTCTCGTGAGCAACAAGGAACTGGTTCTCCAGGCGGCGGGCGCGCTGTTCGGCGACAAGGACCCCACCGCGGTGGACCGCTGGGTCTCCCCGACCTACCGGCAGCACAGCTCGCTCGCCGCCGACGGTCCCGAGGCGCTGCGCGCACTGGTCGCCTCCCTCCCCGCCGACTTCCGCTACGAGGGCGCACGGGTGATCGCCGACGGCGACCTGGTGGCCCTGCACGGCACCTACCACGGCTTCGGCCCCGTCCCGCTGGTCGCGTTCGACCTCTTCCGCGTCGAGGACGGCAAGCTGGCCGAGCACTGGGACGGCCTGACCCCCGTGGTCGCGGCGACCGTGAGCGGGCGTTCCCAGACCGACGGCCCGACCGCGCCTTCCGACCTCGACCGGACCGAGCGCAACCGCGCCCTCGTCACCGAGTTCGCGCAGCGGGTCCTCGTGGACGCCGACTACTCCGTGCTCACCGACTACATCTCCACCGAGCGCTACGACCAGCACAACCCGGAGGCGGGCGACGGCCTCGCCGGTTTCGGCGCCGCAGCGGCGAAGTGGGCCGAGCAGGGGAAGGACCTGCGCTACAAGGCGGTGCACCGGGTCGTGGCCGAGGGCGACCTCGTGCTGCTCCAGTCGGAGGGCGAGTTCGGCGAGCCGGTCGCCTACTGGGACCTGTTCCGCGTCGCCGACGGCAGGATCGTCGAGCACTGGGACGTCGTCGCACCCGTCCCGGCCTCGCTCCCGCACGACAACGGCCTGTTCTGACACCGTTGTCATCGAACGGGTTGTGAACAGTTAAGGGGCAATCACAGGCCGTGTGGGGGTGGTGACCACGTGAGACATGTCCCTAGTTTCCGTTTCGTCCCCGGCAACCCCTGCGCCGGAGACGGGAAGGAACGGAAACGATGAGGGCACGTTCCCTGTTCACCGCGGTAGCCGTGGCTCTGGGCATGGCTTTCGCCTCCATGGGCGCCGCGACAGCTCAACCCGAGACCGACGGCGTCACGCCGATGATCGTCGGCGGCGGCAACGCCACCCAGGTGTACTCGTTCATGGTGTCCCTGCAGAGCACCTCGGGCGGTCACTTCTGCGGCGGTTCGCTGATCAAGGCCAACTGGGTCGTCACGGCCAAGCACTGCGTCCAGGGCCGCACCCCGGCCTCGACGCGCGCACGCATCGGCACGACCAACCGGACCAGCGGCGGCACCCTGGCCTCCGCGAGCCGGATCGTCCTGCACCCGAGCGCCGACCTGGCGCTCGTCCAGCTGTCGACGTCGGTCACCCAGACGCCCGCCAAGATCTCGACCTCGTCGGGTGCGGTCGGCACGGCCACCCGCATCATCGGCTGGGGCCAGACCTGTCCGTCGTCGGGTGGCTGCGGCGCGGCTCCGGTCACGCTCCAGCAGCTCGACACGTCGATCGTGGCTGACAGCCGGTGCTCGGGCATCAGCGCGTCCACCGAGATCTGCACGAACAACACCGGTGGCAACAAGGGCGCCTGCTACGGCGACTCGGGCGGCCCGGAGATCAAGTCCGTCGGCGGCGTGTGGGAGCTCATCGGCGCCACCAGCCGCAGCGGCGGCGGTGCCACGTGCGCGACCGCTCCGTCGATCTACGTCGACGTCCCCGTGTTCCGCTCCTGGATCAGCGGGTACGCGGGTGCCGTCTAGCACTTCGGCCTGACGCGCATGGTTGACCGCCTTCGGGGATACCCGGAGGCGGTCAACCTCTGTCGTGGGCCACTCGTCTTCCCACCACAGAGCTAACCAGGAGTGGTGGATGCGCGTTCTTCTCGTACTGGCAACGGCTTTGCTGGCCTCGGCGTGCGGCCAGCAGGCCCCCTTCGCACCGTCCGCGGTCACCACGAGCACGACGACGACCACGGAGGCGGCTCCCCCGCCGCAGCCGGCTCCGCCGCGGGTGCCGCTCAACCCGTGCACCATCACCGACGGCGCGTGCGTGCGCCTGTCCACGTCGGAGAGTTGGCTGATCTCCGGTGGCGCCATCGCCTACGGCCCGGTGCCGTCCGCGTTCGGCATGGCGGGCTACGAGACGCCGACCGGTGACTTCCAGGTGCTGCACAAGGTCCGCCACGACGTGAGCCTGGCGTTCGGCAACACCCCCATGCCGTACACCGTGTACTTCCGCGACGACGGCATCGCCTTCCACCAGGGGGACCTCGCCCCGGCGTCGTCGCACGGCTGCGTGCACCTGGCCGAGGAGGCGGCGGCGACCTTCTTCGACTTCCTCCAGCCGGGAGCGGCGGTCCAAGTCGTCGCCTAGGCGTCCCCCATTCGTTACCGCCCGCGGGCAACCATGATCGGGTGGCAGGCGTCTCACCTCCTGACACGACGATCAGGGGGTCCGGAGATGCGCGTTCTTCTCGTACTGGCAACGGCGTTGCTCGTCACCGCCGGGTGCGCTTCCGGTGAGCGGACCGAGGCGGCGGCACCGCCCTCCGAGGTCTCGGCCTCCGCTCCGGCGTCGTCCGAACCCGGCGCTCCCCCGTCCTCCACCGAGGTCCCGCCGCCCGCGCCGTCCACGTCGTCGGAGGCCCCTCCGCCCCCGCAGCCCGCGCCGCCGCCCCCGCCCGTCCAGGTCGCGGGCACGCCGTGCGACATCACCAACGGCGCCTGCGTCGAGCTGTCCACGCAGCAGACGTGGCTCATCAGCAACGGCGCGGTGACCTACGGCCCCGTCCCGATCACGTCGGGCCGTCCCGGCTACGAGACGCCCACCGGCTACTTCCCGGTGCTGCACAAGGTCCGGCACGAGGTCAGCCGCCCGTACAACAACGCGCCCATGCCGTACTCGGTGTACTTCACCAGCTACGGCATCGCCTTCCACGAGGGCAGCCTCACCGATCCGTCGCACGGCTGCGTCCACCTGTCCCAGGAAGCGGCCGCGACGTACTTCGACTTCCTCCAGTCAGGACAGCAGGTCCAGGTCGCCCCCTGATCACCACCGCCCTACCACATCCTCGACGGGCGCCCCGAACCGGGTGGTTGGATGATCCACCCCGTGGGTACCCAACGGGATGAGGGGTGATTCGAGATGAAGGTTCTCGGCACAGCAATCGCAGCACTGGCCATGGTTGTCGGCTCCGCGATCCCCGCGCAGGCGGCAGCTTCCGACTCCCCCTGCTCCATCGCAGAGGGTGCTTGTCTACGACTGTCCACCAACGAAGCCTGGCTCGTCTACCACGGTTCCGTCAGCTACGGCCCGGTCCCCGTCACGCACGGCAAGCCCGGCTACGAGACGCCGACCGGCACGTTCCCCGTTCTGCGCAAGGTGCGGAACGACTGGAGCATCCCCTACAACGCGCCGATGCCGTACTCGACGTACTTCACGTCGGACGGCATCGCCTTCCACGAGGGCAGCCTGACCGACCCGTCGCACGGCTGCGTCCACCTGTCGAACGAGGCGGCCGTCGTCTTCTTCGACAACCTGCTGATCGGTGAGCAGGTCCAGGTCGTGCCGTAGCGCTCGACCGGACCGGCACGGGCGGGCCGTCCGCGAGGGCGGCCCGCCCGACCACGTCGTTCCCCGCTCACCGAGGCCGCGGACGGGGGACAATCGGAAGGCCGATCGCACCGCTGCCGAGGAGTTCCCCTGGACGACCACGTGGCGCGCGGGCACCGACCGGTGGCCTTCGCCGTCCTCGACCAGGCGGGCCGGACCCGCCGCCTCAAGCGGTTGGCCCGTCTGGCCCTGGCCGAGTACGACGTCCCGGCGACGACGCTCACCCTGTTGCCGAACGGCTGGAACACCAACTTCCGCGTCGACCACGACCACGTGCTCCGCCTCCGCACCACGACACCCGAGTTCGCCGAGGCGGAGACCACCTGGCTGACCGCGCTGGCGGCGGACACCACCCTCGGCGTCCCGGTACCGGTCCCGACCCGCACCGGCGAGCACGTGACGACCGCGACCACCCCGGACGTCCCCGGCAGGCGCACCTGCGTCCTCTACCGGTGGGTCGAGGGCAGGTTCCACGGCAAGTCGCTCAGCGCCACCGACGTCCGCAAGGTCGGCGAGTTCACCGCCCACCTCCAGCGGCACGGCAAGACCATGCCGCCGTTGGCGCGCAACCGCGTGGACACCCTGCCCGACCACACCGCCCAACTGGCGGCGGACCTGCACTCCCCCGAGGCGGGCGTCCTCTTCGAGCGGGCCATCACCCGCATCACGACCACCCTGGCCGACCTCGGCAACGCCGCCCACGGCCTGATCCACGCGGACCTGCACCAGGAGAACTTCCTGTTCCACCGCGGAGAGGTCCGCGCCATCGACTTCGACGACTGCGGTTACGGCCACCACCTCTACGACCTGGCCGCCACCATCAGCGAGCTCGACGACCCGACCCTGCGCGCCCCGCTCCTGGAGGGCTACCGCGCGGTCAGCCCGCTGGAGCACGAGGAAGCCCTCGACGACCTGATCCTGCTGCGCCGCCTGCAACTCACGACGTGGATCGTCCAGGAGCGCCACGTCCCCCAGTTCCGCGGCACGTGGGCCGCGACGCTGGACCGCACCGTCGCGCTCCTGCGCTGACCCGCCGTGGTATGCACTCCCCCGTGTCGAAACGAACCTCCGCCACGCTCCTGTGCGCCGCCCTGGCGCTGACCGCGTGCACGTCGTCCACCCGCGAAGGCCCGCTGACGGCGACCGACGCGCTGGGCGACCTGAAGACGATCGACTACTGCAGCATCGTCGGCGGGACCGGTGACCCGGCGTTCGAGCGCTGCCGGGTCGTGGACGGCGTGAGGATCATGGCCGTCGGTCCCGTCGAATCCGGTGAGAACAAGGACCTCCACCCGGTCGAGTACCACGGTTCGGCGCTGCCGGACGGGATGCGGGTGCAGGGTTCCACGTTCAACGCCCAGCAGTCCTGCACCAGGCTGCTCACCTTCAGCGACGACATCCGGCTGAGCTTCATGGTCACGGGCGAGTCCGACGCCGACGCGAACTGCGCGAAGGCGATGGAGGCCGTGGAGTCCGCGCTCGGCGTCATCAACGAGAACAAGGTCGGCCGCCGCCAGTTCGCCGACAACTCCTTCGGCAGGCTCGACCCGTGCGCGCTCCTCTCGACCCCCGAGGTCGAGGCGGTCATCGGCGCGGGCAGGCAGAAGAAGCCCAGCGCCACCGGCCACAACTGCCTGCACGGCGACGTCGCGCTCAAGTTCGACCTGAAGCAGGCCGTCGTCGGCGACGAGGAGACCGTCGCGGGCAGGCGGGCGACCGTGAACAAGATCAGCCTGTTCTGCACGGTCCACCTGAACAGCGGCCCCGAGTCGGCCGCCGTCCAGGCGATCAGCGTCACCGGCGAAGCCGACGACGGCACGTGCGACCGGGCCCGCCAGGTGGCCGAACTCGTCTTCCCGGCCCTGCCGCGGCCCTAGCCCTCGTTGCTCGAATGCCCCGGGAACAGGTGCGCCGCCGGGTTCAGCGCGACCGCGATGTTGTTCACCGCGGTCGCGGCCTCGCCGAACCCGGTGGCGATCAGCTTCACCTTCCCCGGATACGCCGCCACGTCGCCCGCCGCGTACACCAGCTCGCGCCGGGTCCGCATCGTCGTGTCGACCGACACCGCCCGGTGGTCCAGCTCCAGCCCCCACGACTCGATGGGCCCGAGGTCGGCCGTGAAGCCCAGCGCCGCCACGACGGCCTGCGCGGGCAGCACCTTCACGTCGCCGGACTTGACCTTGACCTCCACCTCGGCCAGCTCCGGCGCACCGCGCAGCTCCGTCACCTCGGCGTCGGTGATGATCTCCACGCCCAGCTCCCGCACCGCCCGCACGGTCGGCGGGTGCGCGCGGAAGTTCGCCCTGCGGTGCACCAGCGTGACGCTGGCGGCGATCGGGTGCAGCGCGAGCGCCCAGTCGAACGCCGAGTCGCCGCCGCCCACGATCAGCACGTGGTGGCCGGCCAGGTCGGCGAGGCGCGGGACGAAGTAGACGAGGCCTGCGCCGCTGAACATCGCCGCGGCGGGT